>NZ_JBSYHW010000062.1:0-15252 GCF_056108345.1 Cyanobium sp. NIVA-CYA 375
TATGTGGGAGGTCGCTTGGACGAAATCGGTGACCAGCAATCGAGATCGAGAAGGAAGCGGAGCCACTGCGGGTGTGGAGCAGGAACTGGGCGCAGAGCTGGTGGCTTCAGGTGCAATCGGCGGCTGAATTCAGCATCTTGAAATTAGCTAGGATTTTGCATATGTTCTACAAGCACCTCATCGACCTCGCCAGCGGCGACAGCCGTGCATCCGTGGCACCGGTGGCCAGGCAGCGGGCGAAAAAGATGTCCTCTGTCTCCTCCGGCGGATAAGCACACCACTCACATACCTTGGTAATCCCCGCCGGCGTGGTGTGGCACTGCGAACGGCTTTCCCACGCCTGCCCCTGGTGCTGCTGTTGAGCGCTCAAGAGCGGAAAGTCTTCGGAAACAATCCGCCCCAGGGCCCAGGAGGGGCCGAAATAGACCTAGCCGAAGCCCCCCTCCTGCAGCGGCTCGATCAGCAGGGTGTTCAGCACACAGCCAGCCTCAGAACCTACGGGCCGGGCTCATGGCCGCTGGCATCGGTAGCCCGAAAGCTCTCGATTTGGTACAGCTCCAGCTGCATACCGCTGCTAGGGGCCATCATCAATCCCGGTGGCGGTACACCACCATCATCTGGTCGCGGGGGTGGCCCCAGGCGCCGATGTAGTCCATCCAGTAGCCCTGGGCTCCGCCAAACGCCGCCATCTGCTCGCGCGTGTAAGCGAAAAAGCCGTGGTCGTGGGGCTCGCTGGGATTGGCCCTCTCCTGCTCCACCTCGAAAAACGTGGCGAAAATGCGGCCCTCCGGCTTCAGCCATGGCCGCAGCTTCTCCAGGCAAAGGTCGATCAGTGGCGGCGGCAGGTGAGTGAACAACGATTGGGCGATCGCCACATCTACCGAGGTGACCAGCTGCTCGAATGCGAAATCGGCGGTGCACAGCAACCGCGGCCGCTTGCTGGCCAGCAGCGCCTCCCCCAGCTCCTGCCCCACGCCCGCATCTAGCAGCTGCTGCTCCTTCTCCACCCCCAGGTAGTGCCCCGGCTCCAAGTAGGGAATGGCCTTCACCCCCAGTCGCAGGGATCCACAGGCGATATCGAGAAGCACCTGTTCCGGCTGCAGCCCCTGCTCCTTGAGAAAGGCGAACTGAAGGCCACCGATCTCCTCCCACAGCCCTCCCACATAAGCGCGATGGCCGATCTGGGCGATGCCCTCGGGGCCGTGGGCCGCCGCGGTCTGTGCCAGTTCAGCCGTGCGGTTGCCTCGCTGCCACCACCACCCCATCAGCAGCTGCGTAACTACATCAAATTATAGGAGGCTCACCACTGCAGCCCATAGTGTCGCTCGATAGCCAGATATTTGGGCGCAAGCGGATCTGGATCAGCGAACAGATCCTCACTGCGCAGTAGCAGCAGCTGCTCGTAGCGCCTTAGCTGCGGCTCAGATAGCTGTGCAGTTGGTGGTAAGGGTGGCGGCCATCAGGGGCGGCTAGCGCCGAAAGGAGCGCTACATCGGATCTCGAAGGAACAACGATCAGCCGTGCCTGGGGCAGCAGGGCGTGATATCGCTCCGGATAACGCACCCGGATGCTGCGCCAGAAGTCCCTGCAGCGTTGTGGTGCGCCCCTTCTGCGTCCCTACTCCAAGAAACTCAAGCAACCAGCAGCCCATCAACTGGGCCAACAGGGAACGTAGCTGTTTATCTCCTCTTTATGAGCCCACATATCCCGCTGCTAATCCAGGGTGAACTCCCTGTCTTGAGCCTTCCATGACAATTATCAGAGTCAGAAATGCCAGCAGGAGGGGCGCCCCATCTCAAATAATCACTGCCTGAGCTGCAAGCGGAAATGAGAACGCCGTCAAGGGTTGGGCAGAGCCGATTTTTCGCTATGAGCTGCTGAGGTTGCTTGAATCAGGAGCATCAACCCGGCTTGCGGATCACGATCCCGATGCTAGTGGTGGCAAACCTTTCCAATAGCAAGCGCAGATGTACATTGCTTTCGTAGGGAGGTGTATCGACGTGATAATTGTAGGCATGCATGCCGGGGTCCAGGATCAACGGTTCCATCTGCAAACCATGCTGTTCAAGCTCATACTTTAGTTGCTGCAGATCCCTGGCTCGAAACACGCAGGTGCCTGGCTGATCTACAGTCTCTAGATCTGATGAGAGATTGAACTCTGTGGTGTGAACTGCGATTCCACCAGGATTAAGTTTCGTTGTGCTGGCTAGTAGAAAGTCCAGTGCTGCGCGGATGCCTCCGATATGTTCAATCACGCAGGAGCTCCAGTGAAAGTCATGGTTCGTTGGAATCTGATCATGGGCCCGCATGTCGAGGGCTTGAAACTTGCAAGTAGCTGCAAATTCTTCCCAGGCAATGAGCTTGCTGTGCCATAGTTGTTTAAGGGCACTGGCATGTTGAGCCGTGCGCTTCCAGCCTTCGTCACTGACATAATCAGGCGCGTCGGTAGCCAGGATATTGCAGCCGAGCGATGCAAACAGACTCGACAGAGGCTCTGTGCCCACTCCAAAGCCAAGGCCACTGAAACCCTGCCGCAGGAAGCCATTCATTCTGAGCTGATGAACGATGTATACGAACTCCCACTGTTTGCGATGAAAAACCGGTTCACAGCGAAGATCATCCCTACAGATCGCTTGATAGACAGGGTTGATCAGGTCTTCGGCGCGGCATAGACTCGATCCAAATAAACCATGAGGCGATGCCTGGCCAGGCTGAAGGCAACTGGCTAGACGCGAAGTGAGCTGATAATTCGACTGGCGTTGTTGGGTGGTTCCTTCAGCCTGAGAACTTGCCTCAATTACCTCGTCAACAACGGTACGGATGTACGTCTTCAGACGGTTTTTCAGGTTGTTGAATCCCAGCGCCTGTTTAATAACGTTTTTCATGAACAGGCGCAAGCTCATGCAGTCTTCAAAAATTCTAGTACCTAATCACCTTTTTGAATGCCTAGCTCGCTCTGTGCAGGGCGACGTGGAAATGGTGGTGCCGTGGAAAGCGCTGATTGATCTGATAGAACCCGACTATCCCAAGACCAGCTCCAAGGGTGGTCGTCCGCCCTATCCGCTCGCGACGATGCTGCGAATTCATCTTCTGCAGCAATGGTTCGACACGATCAGCAAACGGATCCCTGATGAGACAACGATTCTTGCGTTTCGGCACCTGCTGGAGATGCACGATCATCGATACCACCTTGATCGCGGCACTCACCTCCACCAAAAACCTGAGGTGGTAGCAGCAGTTCAGCTTTCGGAAGAACCGGCTGCGGGGAAAGCGCAAGAACTGCTGCAACGTGAATGTGCTAGCAGCCTTCTCGAGCCTATTTATGGCAGGCTGCAGGTTGCTATTCAGTACGTGATCGGAGAATAGTGTGCCAATTGTGAGCAAGAATCGCCCCAAGCAAGTTAATTTAAGCTCCCGCAAAAGTGAAATTAGGCCTATTAAGCCCTAGATCCGCCAGAAATTGTTCATTCCGAATAGATTGCCAGCTTAGACTATATTTCAGGGCTCGTTGCCCAGAGGTTCCCTAAGGTTGCTGTTTGAATTCTTTGTCACCCTTGGTCCACGCTGCTCCCCTGATCCTGGTGGTGGGCATGCACCGCAGCGGCACTTCGCTGCTGGGCTCACTGCTGCAGGGCCTTGGGGTGGAGTTACCTGGTGAACTGATCGCTGCCGATCATCACAACCCCGAGGGGTATTTCGAGTGGCAGGAGCTGGTGGAGCTGCAGGAGCGGCTGCTGATTGATCTGGATCGCTGGTGGCCTTCAGCCAATGGCTGCCTGGCGCTGCCCCAGGGCTGGCTTCTGCATCCCGCCACCCGGGCCGTGCGAGCTCAGTTGCTTGCCCTACTGCGCCCCCAGCTCGGCCTGAGCGCGCCTTGGGCCATCAAGGATCCGCGCACCAGCCGCCTGCTGCCCCTCTGGCTGGAAGTGGCCGCCGAGCTGGCCATCCCCCTGCGCCTGCTGCTGGCGGTGCGGGATCCAGCCGAGGTGGTCCGGTCCCTGATTCGCCGCGATGGGCCCATTACCGGCATGGATCTGGCCCGGGCCCAGCGGCTCTGGTGGCGCCACAACCTCGAGCCCCTCCAGGCGTCTCCTGTGGGCCTTCCCCGGGCGGTTGTGGATTTCGGCACTTGGTTCAGCCAGCCCGAAGCCCAGCTCGAGCGGTTGTTGGCGGCGCTGCCTGAGCTGCGCCCCAGCGATCAACAACGTCAACGCACCCTTGCCCTGATTCGCCCGGAACACCGTCGCTCCCTGGCAGCTGCCGAGCCCTTGGTGCTCCATCGCCAGGTTCGCCGTCTGCACCGGCTGCTGCTCACGCCCGGCCAGCGCCGCTGGCCCACTGCCGAGCCCCCCCGCGCCCTGGCCGCTGCGGGAGCTGCTCCGACCCCGAAGGAGCAGCTCGCCACCAACCCGACCACATGGCCAGCCTGGCTGGAGAGCTGGCGCCACCATCCGGCGCCGCGTTATCCGGGCGCGGCCGCCCTGGCGCCCGAGACCCTGATCAGCCTCTGCGGAATGCCGCACACCAGTTGGCAGACCCATCTCTGGATCCAGCAGCTGCCGATTCCCCAGCTGGGGGATTGCAAGCTGCCCGATCAGACCGGCGATTCCCACGGCCTCCAGCTGGCAGCCGGCACATTGGGGGCCCAGGCCGGAGGGTTGGAACGGTTTGCCATCAACCTCGAGCTACCGCCTCCAGAGCGAACCGCGCACTGGCTCAACCACTTGCGCAGCCAGCAGGTGGTCTGGGATCCGGATCCCGCCCGGGTGAGCCTGCTGCGGGCCCTAGGTTTGCCCGCCTACTGGCTCGATCCCAAGGCAGCCCCCAACGGCTGGCTCGATCTGGGCCCCAAGGCCGTTGAGGCATGGGGGGCTTGTTTGGGGTTACCCCAGCCCTCCCCTTGCCGTTGCCTATGCCTGGGCCCTGGAGGCGCTGAGTGGGAGCATGCCCTCGCCGCTTGGGAAGCTCAAGCGGGGCAGGCAGTTTTTCACTACCTGCCCCAATTGCCACTCCACGGCAATGAAACATTGGCCAACGCTCGTCTATTGGCTGCCTGGCTGATAGCGGCTGGATCAGCAGCCGAAAGTGTTGTGGCCCTCGGTGATCCCTGCTTTGCCCTCGACTCAGCCTTGACGGCCCTTCTGGATGGCGCACTGCGCCAGTTTCAACAACCAATTACACCTGCAGAGCTCTTGGCCGAGCTCGAGGGCTGCCCCGTGGCCAGCTCCTCAACCCCCCCCTCTCCTGATTTTGATTGCCTCCTCAATGTTGAGGGGGCTGGGCCGCCTCATGCTGCCGTGGTGATCAGCCTGTTCAACTACGCCAACAAGATTGAGCAGGCACTCGAGAGCGTGGCCGCCCAGACGCTGAATGATTTGGAGCTTGTGGTTGTTGATGATGCGTCCAGCGACGCCAGTGCTCAAGTAGCCCAAGCCTGGCTAGAGCGCCACGCTGAGCGATTTAGCCAAATCAAGCTGTTGAAACACCGCGCCAATAGCGGCCTAGCCGCCGCACGCAATACCGCATTTCTCCATTGTGTATCCGAATGGACATTCGTTCTTGATGCCGACAACCTGCTCTTTCCTGATGCCGTTTCTGCCTGCTTAGCCCAGGCTCAGTTGGCTGGGCCTGGGGCTGCCGTAGTGCATCCGCTGATTGAGGTGATCGGCGATAGCCGCCATGGCCATGACGGTCGGAGCTTGATTGGGCGCCTCAGCTGGCAGAGGACCGCCTTTCTCCACGGCAACGTCATTGATGCCATGGCCTTGGTGCGACGTTCTGCATGGCAGGCTGTAGGCGGGTACACCCATATTGAGGGTGGTTGGGAAGACTTTGATTTTTGGTGCAAGTTGATCGAAGCTAATTTTTATGGTGTTCTCTGCCCACGGGTGCTCGCCCGGTATCACACCCACAGCAATTCGATGACAGCCACCTCGACAGCACGCAACTGGCGGCCCCTGAGCCGCTGCCTGCAGCAGCGCCATCCCTGGCTTGAGCTTCCCTACGCCCTATGACTCTCCAGCTTGTGCGCAAGTGGCCCTGATCAGGCCATCAATGCCCACTACTTGCTCGTGAACTGCAATTTGCGGAGATGTGATCGAGTTTTGCAGGCTAGTTGATTTCGTGCACCTGCCGGTGAAGACCTACAGCCAGGATTTTTTTGGCAGCTTTTGACTGGAGATCTCCTATCTGTTTTCCATCGCCGCCTTGGCCTTGGTGTATGGAACCGTGTTCAAGGTGCAAATTTTAATTCCTGTATTGTGTATCTAGGTGTCGGCTTAGTGGTGTGGAATAGCATCAGTTCAGCCATTAGCTCGTCGCCCAATTTTCTTGAGCACAACCATGCCCATATGCACAACCCAACCTGAATCCAATGTTCTATACTTTAGAAGATTGAGCCTTTCAGTCGCAAACATTCGCGCAGTCTTTTCTGCTAGTGTTGTTAGATCTAAGTTGGTTCCAGCACAACTTGCTACTCAATCTTCTTTTGCATGGCTGGCTGGCTCTGCTCAACCTGGGCCTGTTTATCTATTGGCTGCCGGTGATTGCTTGCCTGTTAGGCGCCCGTTTCCGGGATGGGTACCAATTGGTGCCGATCCTGCTGCAGCTGGTTTTCCTGCTCTCGCCGATTCTCTACAAAAAGGAAAATCTGGGGGCCATGGCCTGGACTGGCGAACTGCAGGGGGTGGTGGGCATCTGGGTGGCGCTCAAGCTGCTCAACCGCGAACGGCCCTTCCTGCCGTTTTTGATCTGAACCGGAGCCTGGCGTGGCACAGCTGATCAACCTGCTCTCCTGGCTGCCTGGCCACTCCGGCTTCGGTAGCTATGTGCAGCGGGTGGTGCCCAGCCTGCCCGGCATGCGGCTTCAGCTTGATGCCTGCGGCCGCGGTGCCTTGATCGATCCGCCCCACTGGTCGCTGGATCCCCCACCCCGGGCGCCTCGCCAGCCGATGGCGCTGCTGCAGCGCTACGGCTTGGTGCAGCACGGCCTCTCGCTTCCACGTCTGTTGGCGGAGCGAGGCTTGGCGGTGGAGCAGCTTGAAGTTATCTATTCACCCTTCTTCGAAGCCCTGCTTGCTTGGCCCCAGGTGCCCCAGTTGATCACCTGCCACGACCTCACTCCCTTGGTGCTTCCCAACAGCCGCAAGGCCTGGCTGCGCTATCGCCTCTGGCAGCCCCACCATCTCCGCTGTGCCACCAAGGTTTTGGCCATTAGCCGCTGTGTGGCCGACCAGTTGCTCTGCTTTGGTGTACCCGCCGAGCGCATCGCTGTGGTGCCCAATGGCATCGAGGTGCTTCGCAAGCCCATTACCGCGCCCGCCAGTGAAGATCTGCTGGTACTTGCCCGGCATGATGCCAACAAAAATCTCCCCGGCCTGCTGCGAGCCCTGGCCGGTGTGCAGCGGCGCTTGCCCGATTGGCGCGGCGTCGTGCGCATCGTGGGCCGCCGTGGGCGCCAGAGCCCACTGCTGCAACGCCTGTCGCGGCAGTTGCCGCGGCCCGAGCAGGTCCACTGGATTCCTTCTCTGGAGCCCGAGGAGCTGGTGCAACACCTGCGCCAGAGCCTGGCCCTGATCTCAGCCAGCATGGAGGAGGGTTTCGACTATCCCGTGCTCGAGGCCAAAGTCGAAGGTTTACCCACGCTGATCAGTGATATCCCAGTACATCGTGAGTTTCACAGCGGCAGCTCACTCTTTTTCCCCCTCGGCGACGACGGTTCCGTGCTGGCAGCACACCTGCACCAGCTGCGCCAGGACCAGCGCGCCTGGCAGCAGCTCTCTGGGGCGGGTTACGGCCTGGCACAGCAGCTGAGCGTCGCCGCCCAGGTGGCTCAGCTCCGGGAGCTGATCGCGGCTGTGGCCTCAAGCTGAGCGGGCCGTCGTGGCCAACTCGGAGTGAATCACGCCAACGATGGCATCTTGAAATGCGGTGTCGATCGTGAGCTGCAGCTGCCGATAGCGGCGAATCCGATGCTGACGCAGCTCATCAAGCCACAGGCTTTGCTGCTGGGCGCGCAAGTGGTCGGGCCGTCCCGCGATGGCTTCCAGCCGCTGCCGCTCCATCCGTGCCACCACCAAGCGCATGGCGCTGGCCCAGTCGCTGGTTTCCAGTGTGCTGCACAACATCACATGCTGATCGAAGTCATACAACCCGCGAATTTCCTGGTGCGATTCAGACGGGCTGGCGATCACCGGCAGACCCAGGCATGCCCCATCGAGCACGGGAATGCCAAAGCCCTCAACCAACGATGGGCAGACAACCCCTAGGGCGTTGAGAAACAACTGGCGCTTGGTGGCCTCATCCAAGTAGCCGGTGAGCAGCACATTCGAATTGCTGTCCACTAAATCCTTAATCTTGACACTATAGCGAGTGGCTTTTAGTTTGCCTACGATACACAATTTCACGCCATGGCGCTCAACTCCGGATTCCCTGAAGGCCCTCAGCACAAACAACAAATTTTTATGGGGCTGCACCGATGAGTTGAATAGAAGATAGTGGCAAGGTTGAAGCACATTCAAGTGACTCTGCTTGTCGCAGTACACAGAAAGTTCCGAAGTCCGGGCTTCCCAGCTAGAAGCGTCAGCAGGGAATACCAATGAAGGCGGTTGAATGACCACGCCGCTGGCACAGGGCCGGGTTAGTGCTGGCTGGGGAATTGCATTTTCGTATTTATTAAGGGTTGATTGCGACACAAACAGCCGCCCGCCATAGCCGCAGGCTTTCAACCGGCGAAAGAAAACCTTTGGCTTGTCACCCGTTTGCACGTACTCCAGGGGTATTAAGTCGTGTATTGTTTGCACCATGAAACGAATGTTGCAAACGCTTATGTTGAGTGGACAGGTGGTAATTATACCATCAAATCCCTCTAACTCCAGCCGCAGCATATGGCCTGACGACTGGCGGGCAAGGTTAAAGGAGTGACTAAAAAAATTATTAGCACAGATCAATCCATCCACATCTTGGAGATAACCTAAGCGCTCGCTTCGGAGATAGGGATTGTCAAATATTTGATTCAGCAGGATTACCTTGAGGTTGCGTTGCGTAAACTGGTGCCGTGGAAACAGTGCGCTGACAAACCGTCGAATCAAATCTGCCATCACTAAGAAGCTTCTCAGAATTAGAATTTTCTTCACATCCTGCTGCTGGCCAGTGCACACACTCGCCTGAATACCACCGTTCAGTCTGTCCAGAACTCGAGCCGTGTAAATAATATTGGCCGTTTTGCTGGGTACCTCAGTGGTGTTCAAATCCGACATACTTGGATCAAATTCGGTCAGCAGCCACACCTCTGCGCCGGCCTCTCGCAGAGCCTTGAGCAATGCCTTGGTGTAAACAGCGATGCCGCGATGCTCAGTTTGCTCGAGCTCGAACGCGCTAACCAATACACGCAAGCCCTGTAACTTTTTAGTTGTAGCGGTGTTATCAGGCGCCGGCTGAGTGCTCATTGCCTCACCCCTGGGCGGATGCTTCCCATTGAATTGAGCTCCAGCATTGCTCTGAGACGTAAGCGTTCTTCCTGGAGGTCTTCGATGGCGTGAGCATCGTGGCGCAGTCTTTGCAGCTTCATCTCCAACAGCGCGCAACGCTCATCCAGCTCCCCATCACGTTTTTTAATCAAGTCACGAAGCTTTCTGCTTTCTTCCTGTTGTCGCAGCAGTATCAGGCGCAACTGATCAGCCGAGGCCTGGGCTAGATAGTTGTGGTATCTAGATCGCAGCCGCAGTAAATCCTCGCTGTTGCCAGCCTGTTCCGGTTGCTGCGCCCTAGTGCTCTCGGCTTCGTGGATGGCGTGGGCTTCCGCGCAGAGCCACACTTGCTTGTGGAGATGTTGTTGCACGTCGAGGCACAACTCAACATCTTCCCCGCATACGCCATACAGCTCATTGAGGGGCTGGGCCAGGGCATCGCTCCGCCGAATCCATTGCAGGGCGCCTGTTACTGCAGCCACTGGCCCCGTAGCTGCCAGCGACGGCTGGTCGGCCGGCACCAGCTGGTCGAGAATGTGATAAGCCGACCCCCTGGCATCAAAGTTGATGCCAGCATGGGTGAGCATGCCGGAAGTTGTGCGCAGCACCGCACCAACCATGCCGATTTCCGAACGACTCTCCAGGATTTGTACCCCGGCATTCACGCAATTTGGATCGAGAATCAGGTCGTCATTGGCGATCATCAACAGATCGGCATTGGATTTACCAATCAACCCATTGATGTTGCCTGCAAAATGATAAGGATCATGCTGGGCAATATGAAAATCATAACGGCTGGAGTTATCGATGCAGCGCTCTTCCTCAATGCTGCCATTCCAGGAGCATAGGATCTCCGTGTGCAGGGGATCAATGCTGCAAGCCTGATTAAGGGAAGCAAGAAACCTGTTCAGCAGATTCGCTGTGCGGGAAACGACGAGGATTGATAGGCGCATCAAGACTTAATACTTTTAAATTGGCTTATTACCTGAAATATGCTTTGTTGCAAAATCTTCCGCCAAGCTAAGTTATTATCACACATTGGTCCTAAACCCGCAGAAAGCCGGCAAGAGCGCGCTCCAGCCCTATTTCCAGGCTGCAGCTCACCCATTCCAACGCCTGGAAAATGTAGGGCTTCCAGCCGATTACTCCCTGCCTTCTCCCCCAAGGTGGCTATGCGCGCTCCCGCCATCTTCTCACGGATGGCCGGCCGCCCCAAGCCATCTCCTAGCGGATGGGCAAGTGCCGCTGTTCAGCATCGGCCCACCGAGCTGGGTTAGGCCCGACCCAAACCTGCTATTGCTGCCGCCCGAAAGCCAGAAGGGCGATGGCTGAACCGAGCAAAGAGAAAGTGGAGATGAACATGAGCAGCTCTGAGCTCTCTTGTGGTGAATCGTCTTCTTGTGATCTAGCCCTGGCATCGCAGGGTGGCGCAGCTCCGGCTGCATTAACTTCTGCTCGGAGCCCATCAATACGCTAAGGCCAGTCAGCAAACCAAGATCGAGCATTTTTACATAAAAATTTAATGATACATAAAATAGGCGAGATTCGCGCGTAATTTTTCTAGAGGTAAAAAATGCGCCAGCAGCCAGCACCCAGGGCCACGCCATGAAGACCAATGAACTGCGGCTGTTCCTGCGTGCGGTGGCGGCTGATCCGGCCCTGCAAGCCCAGTGCGGCGCAGCGAAACACCTGGCGCAGCTAGTGCAACTTGCCCAAGCAGCAGGTTTTGCCATCACGGCTGAGGATTTGCAGTTGTGGGCGCACGACGAGGCCTTTGCCGCGCCCTGCTGGCCGTGGGCAGAAGGCGGCAAGGCGCAGCGCAGGGCGTTTTTTCGTGGCCAGCCCTGATGACAGCAGGCAGGGAGCTGAGCTTGGACATACTGACTACAGTCACGGCTACGTGGAATAGCTGTAGTGGTGCAGGCCCCCGATCGCCCAGCCCTGATGCCCAGTGAGGGTGTGCTGGCGCTGCACGACTGGCGCACGGTCCATGGCGATTTTCAAGCATTCCAGCCCCAGCTCACGGCGCTGCTGCAGCAGGGCGGTCTGCTGGCTGACTGCATTCAGGTGAGCCGGGCGCTGGGCATCCTGGAGCCGTTCACAGGCGAGCACATCCCGCCGGAGGCGATCCAGATCCAGGGGGCGAACTACCGCGAGACGCTGATTGCCAATGGCCTGCTCAGCCGCAATCGAGCAGTGCTGGTGGTGCTGGAGCAAATCTATGGATCACTGGAGGCTCTGGGCCAGCAGGAGATTTATCTGGTGGAGGCGCTCACGGGCTTTGCCCTGTGGCTGCAGCGCCAGCTGGGGGAGGAGCGGCTGATCTGCAGTGAGTTTTTGGATGATGCGGAGCAGACGTTTGCAGGTATTCCCCACCAGGACCTCTGCGCCCTCACCTTCCCTGACGCCAGCTTTGATCTGGTGCTCTGCAACGAGCTGTTTGAGCACGTGCAGGATCTGGAGCTGGCCTTTGGGCAAGCAGAGGCGATCGTGAAGGTGCAACCCAATCCGAGCACCGGAGAGCTGGACCATCTCACTGAGCAGCAGTTCCATGGCGATCCGGTGCGCCCGCAGGCGGGATCGCTGGTGCATCGCATTCCCGCCTGGGATGTGCTGGACCAACTGCATGCCGCTGGCTTCTCGGAAGCCCGCATGCATCACATCGCCAGCTGGAAGCACGGCGTACTGGTGATCGAGGCCGAGCGCTGAGGAGCAGCTAATGCCCCGCGACCCGCTGGCTTAATCGAATCGAAGTGGGTCGATTACGGCTGGCGCCTTCCAGGCCGATTACGATGACTATATGGATTCGCGGGGGCTCATGCCCACCTCCGTCCGCTTGGACCCAGCTGTAGAGGCACGGCTGGAGAGCCTCGCTCGGGTCACCGGCCGCAGCAAGGCTTTCTATCTGCGCGAGCTGATCGAGCAGGGCCTCGATGACTTGGAGGACGCCTACCTTGGGACTGCCGCCCTGGAGGCCCATCGCCGTTCTGGAGAAGCAGCTATCCCCCTGGCCGTGTTGATGCAGGACCTTGGCCTGGAGGATTGAGTTCACCCCCGCAGCTGCCAAGGAACTACGCAAGCTGGACAGGCATATTGCCAGGCGGATCGGTGCCTACCTACAGGATCTGTGGCGCTACCGGGTGGGCGACCACAGGGTGATCTGTCAGTTGGAGGATGACCGGTTGTTGGTGCTGGTGGTGCGGATCGCCCACCGCAGCGAGGCCTACGGTTGATGGCCTATGGCCAACGCTCAAGAATCTGCATGGCCGCGAGCAAGCATTTACCGATCAATGATTAGTTTCGCCCGCATTGTGGTGGTGCGCCTGAAGCTGTTCACCCTGGATGAACATCTAGTGCTCGACCCCCAGCTGGCCAAGCTGCTGCCCCCAGGCCCCTAAGCAAATGCCCCGCGACCCGCTGGCCTGGCTGCCGCTGCTGCGCCACTGGACCCACTGCCTGGGGGAAGGGCCAGACGCCATTGCCCGCATGGGCGATCTGGCCGGCCCTGCTGCCGGGAGGCCCGGGCTGGAGCGATGTGCGGCGCAGCCTGCGCCACGACCCCGGGGATGAGCAGTGGCAGTTCACCCTGGATACGGAGCAACCACCGGCGGGCCACCCCTGGCTGCTGGCAGCCGATCGGGGCTTGCTGGGCCGGCTGTCCGGCCACTGGCGCTGGTGGAAAAGCCCACTGAGCTACTGCTGAAAGTGGAGGCGATGCGGCTGCCGGCGCTACCAGAATGGGACCGGCAGGAGCTGCGCATCCTGGCCAGCTCCAGCGGGCTGCACACCGATGGCTGGCTGGAAACGCCGAGCCGGTTGGTGATTCAGCTGCTGAGGGAAGGGGCGCGGGGCGGCGGTCTGCGTCACCGGCACAAAGCGTGGTGGTGCTCAATCTGAGTGGTGAGCCATTGGTGCAGCCGGCCAATGCGAGCGATCAACGAAGGCTGATGGCGGTGCTGGCGGAACTGGAGATCATCCAGCAACACTGCCAGGGCTTCACTTAGTTGGAGCCGGTTGCGGGCGGTGTCTGCGAGGCCAGGCCGGCACCGATCCCCTTCTCCCCTCAAGCCGGCTGCAGCATCGGGGTGATAGGCAGTAGGGATTCGATCGAGCTGGTCTCTGATCTGGGAGTAGTGCTCCAGGGTCACGCCCTCTTGTTTGCCTCTCTCATCGAAGTCGACGATCAGGTTGTCACTCACGGTTTCGGAGCTGCTGCTCACCCGATCGGCCAGTTCGATGTAGAGGGTGTCGGTATCCGGGAAGTAGCGGATTTTCAGGGCGCGGGGCACAGCAGGGGCTGGGGGCTGAGACAGGGTGCGCACTTTGAGGAAGCCCCGGTCAAAGAAGGCGTTGTGGACGGTCTCTCTGTCCCCAAGGACACAGGACATAGCGGCCGTCGGCCTGCCTGCATTCCTCCAGAGGTTCGGCAATCACCCGCTGGATCCAGGCCACCTCGATCCCTGGGTGCTTCTGGCGCACCACATCACGGATGTAGGCCGTTGTCTTCACGCACCAAACACCGCGTCGGCATCGAGGGCAGGGTCAGCAGTTCATTCACCACAGGCCATGCCTGCAGGACCAGAGCCTGTGGCCTTCAACCATAGTGGCGGCATTGGTCGGGACTCAGCTCGCAGCCGCCAGTGGGTGGCACCTGCCGAGAGGGTTGAGGACCCAGAAGCCAAGATCTTGCTGAGCCAGCGGGCTCCTCATTAACTGCAGCCTTACGGGCGCATGAGTCTCAGCCGGCGTGTTCGGCTAACCAGGCCTACAGCTGCTCAAGTGGTAATGCCTGGATGCGGACGGTGATGGCGTCGCTGAGGCGGCCTTCCTCAATCCACTCCTGGGCAACGCGGGTGTGGCGTAGGTCTTTAGCGGGAATGGTTGCGATCTCCATGAGTTCCTCGCGAGTGAGTAAGGGAAGCCGCTCCAGAAGAATAGTTTGAACGGCGGGAAAGAGATCTGGTCGGCGGACCAGGATCTGTTGAGAGCTGGCCACCAGCACAGCATCGGACCGCACCGGCAACGTGAGTAGTGCGAGGAGTGGATCGAGATCAGCCTGCTGGCCCAATTCCTCCAGGGTCAGCCAGACCACGCCAAGCCATCCACAAACGCCTGCAGTTACTGCGGCAACAGGGCCGGGCCGAGCTTGAGGCGCCGGCGCGGCACCACCGGCTGCTCCGGGGTGCCGGCCTCGCCGCTTATTGGCCAAAAGGCCCCATCAAAGCGATGGTTTGCGGCTTTGAGCTCAGGAGCCTCAAAGCGATAAAACGCATCCCCAGGGGAGTCGGGCCCCAGGTATTGAGCCGCAGCTACACCTTGCGGCAACAGCAACGCGATCAGATCGGGCGCGCTCTGGAACAGCCCGTAGAACCAGTGATCGGTTTTCAAGACCCACCCACTGACACCGGCCAGCCCTCCGCATCCCGATCACGCCACAGTACGCCTGTACTGCAAGGGAGGGCCTCCGTGCTTTGAGGGGTTTTTCCGCCAAGCGCCTGCAGCGGGCATGCCCTTGCGCCCCCGCTCCCTCCCGGCGGGCACCAGCCCCTCACACCATCGGGCTAACAGAAGCCCCTCGACCAATCGCGTAATACGTCCACCCCAGCTCGGCCAGACGCCAGCTGATCGAAGTTGGGCGCCATGTAGCCGTGGCCGTGCAGATCACCAGGTCATCGGCACCCTCGGTGGCCTCTTCTTTGGTGCCAGCAAGGATCAACCGGCCAACAGCCAAGTCCCGGGTAAAGCCGCTCGGCTTCCTCCGCCGCCTTGGGGTCGTAGGCGGCCA
>NZ_JBSYHW010000063.1:0-14973 GCF_056108345.1 Cyanobium sp. NIVA-CYA 375
CTGCTAGCCGACTTTTAGGACTATGAAACCCGTTCGGAACTTATGGTACTTATAAGGGCGAGCTAGCCTTTATTTCAGAAAGCGATTTCTCCAGAAGGTATGAAGCAAGGTTGCTGAGCGAGCGTCCTTCTTGATCTGATTTCTCTTCTAGCTGCTTAGCAATGGAGAAAGGAATGGTGATACTGATTCGTCTCGACGACCTGAACAGAAGCTGCTTCCTTTCATGGTTTTCAGAAGTTTGTTGGCTCATGAGACCTACTTGGATTTGGGGGAGTCGAGAAGGCGCTGCTAGCCCTCACCGCCATTTAAGCGCTAGTCGCTTATTTGTCACCCCCACCCCCCCCTATATTTTAAGTTTTGCTGCGGTCTATGCGTTTTCCTTATGAGTATTCGTTACTAGGTATGGTTCCTTTTCGCGTTATAGGTATTGTTTGATGAAAAACGACTTTCTGGTAACTTAGCGCTCGCTTTTTGTTTCGTGAGGGCCATTGGGGTGGATGATGGGTTCACCGCCCCTTGCCAACCAGTGCAAAACTGACCTAGGCCTGAGTAGGCATTCCTTTTTCTGCCTTCCTGCGGCATCCTTGGGTGAATTCCATCAACCGTTCCGATGAAGGATGACGATTTCTCATTTGAAGCTGACGCAGCCAATCAAGGGGCGCTCCCTGTCTTTGATATGGGCTCTGAGCACTGGCTAGAGGAAATTGACTTCCTAGAGCAGCGTCTTCGCGGTGAGCAGGGTGATATTGATAAGGATGATAAGGAAACATGTGAAGAAGCCCTTGCAATCGCCAAGGAGAACCTTGCCAATTGCTTAAAGCGTCAAAAATGACAACATTTCCTTAGGGCTAATACTTGCCGGCTACGAAAAAATGTTCACTCTGCTATAAATGTGGCAAAATTCTTCTTTGCCCGAATCCATTGCATGTGCCATTGAATTGAGCACATATTCAAGATCTTCAGCGGCTAGTTCGCCCCGTGAATTCCAGTTAAGTGCAAACAGAATTGATGAGTCCATGGTTAGGTGTTGATGCCACCCTGGTGCAAGGACGACTGGTTTAATATCTTTGAACCCTAACCCAGCAGGCTGCTAGAAGAGGGATTCAGCACATCTCCTGGCATTAAGAAATTAAGGAGCATTCGGCCTGGCTTTGCGGCGCAGCTGTTTTGCGTAGGTGATTGCGTCCATGTGCTGGTTCTCGCTCGTAGCGTCAGCAATGGCAGCGATGGCGCAATAATTCTTAGCCGTTGCGTTAAACGGTCGGCGAAAGCTGTGCAAATATCGATTTATTCCAAAAAAATTGCAGCAAGTTGGGATCCTGCTGCAATTTATAAATTATATTGATATAGCTGGGCAAATGGGTTATTATTGATTAGGCCTTAATAATTGTCGCCGTACTTAACTGCGGTTGAGGCATTCATTAGTTCAACCGTTGTTTGGAAGCCCTGGGCGACAGTTACTTCGTGTTGAATGCCGATGTCTCTTAGTGCTGTTACGTCGTATTCAGGAGCGGTTATCCAGCTGAAGCCTTTGCCAAAGGTGTTGTCCGGGTTTACTACATACCAATGGCAAGCTGTATCGGGCACCGCCACAGAGCATTTGGTCCAGTCGTTGTCCCATTGGGGCACTTGTACAAACGAAAGCGCTGCAAAAAGAAAACCAAAGATACTTAACAGCATGACCGCCTTACGAAATCTTCATAATTGTACTACGGTTTGGCCTCCTTTTGTCTTTTCTCTTCAAATTGGCTTGGCGTGCGCCGCCGGCGCGCCTGCCCTGACTCCTTTCGGCAGAAGCAAACGCAGAAGCCTCGAGGGTACGTTTTCCCTAGATTTTCCTGCCTAGTTCAGCCCCGAGACCCTGGAGATGCCCCACCACGCCAACCGCCCCACCAAAATCTGTCCCGTGTGTGAACGGCCCTTTCAGTGGCGGCGCAAGTGGAAGGATATTTGGGAGGAGGTGCGCTACTGCTCAGAACGATGCCGCCGGCTACGCAGTGCCAAAGGTAGTTAAGTGATCCGCCCCACCTTTGTGAAGCTGGAGCTTGGTTTGGTTTCTAAGCCTCAATTCGATGCGGTGATACCGGCCCATCTAGCTTGGTTGGCAGAACTAGAGCGCCTGGGCCACGAGCCACGCAGTGGATATTGGGCCGATCGGGTCGGCCGCAGCGGCGATGGGGCTGGAGGCATGTTGCTGTTTCGTGCCTCCAGTTGGGCTGAGGCTGAGGCCCTCGTTCAAACCGATCCGCTGATCGTCCAGGGATGCGTCAGCTGGACGCTGCATGAATGGAAGCAGGTGTTTCCGGCAGGAGGCTCAGCTGTGAAACAGCAACACCAAACCTGAATTGAGCTGGTGAAACTCCCTTTCCTCGCGGCTCAGGTCGAGCCCCACCTGTAGCCCTTCCTTGAGGGCATCTTCATAGGGGGGGATGGTTGGTGCCGCTCCCGCTTGCCATAAGGCGGCAATTCCTACCGGTGTGGCGTGCCAGCGGAAACAGGGCGTTAGGCCGATATCTGGTTCCAGCAGGGCATCTTCGAGAAGCTCGCGAATCGCCATGGTCCTTGGGATCTGCTTGCAGCTTCGGCAGGCGCAGAGCCAGGGGCAATCAGCTGAGAATTTTCGTGATGAACGACCCAGCAGCGGCAGCGGTGAGCCACAGCAGCTCCAACCGCCGGTTCAGCTGCAGCATTTGCAGCACCGCTGCCTGATCTGGTGCCGGCAGGCCAGCCCCTAGCAGGGGCTTGTGGCGAATTTGGCCGCCATAACTATTGCTGCCGCCCAGCTGCACCCCCGTGACATGGGCATAGGCGGCTTGGGAAAGCCCCGCATTGGGTGATGGGTCGCTGGCGCCATCGCGCCGAGCCGCTGCCAGCACCCAGCAGCAACGTCTTGGTTTCCCTGCCGCTAAGGGCAGGCTCAGCGCCACCAGCCGGCAGGGTAGCCACACCAGCAGGTCGTCGAGGCGGGCGCCTGCGGTGCCCAGCCAGCGCAGGCGCCCGCGGCGGTAGCCCAGCATTGAATCGAGGGTGCTGGCCGCTTTGAAACCCCAGGCCAAGGCCAGGGGGCCGGGCAGGGCGGGGTTCAGGCTCCAGATTCCTGCCCCCACCAGCATCCAGAACAGCGGCGCAAACAGCCCATCTACCCCGTTTTCGCTGGCGGTTTCGGCGGCGGCCCGCAGGATCTCCGCGGCGTCGAGATCGGCGGTGTCGCGGCCCACTATCCAGGCCAGGGCCTGGCGGGCAGGCTGGAGGGCCACCAGACTCGGCTTGCCGCCAGCGTGGTGTGTCTGGTTCTGTACAGGCTGTACGGAATTAGGGAGAGCTTTCAGCACCCCAACCACCGCCTGCTCGAGGCTGCGGCCGGCCAGGGCGCTGGCCAGGGCAACCACCAGCAGGGGCGTGGGGGCCAGCCGCTCCACGGCCCAGCCCGCCAGGCCGCTGCCGCCTACCAGCACCAGCGTGATCAAGCCCCCCGCCAGCCGCAGCTTCCAGGCTCTGGTGCCCGCCCAGGCTTCAGCGCCGCGGCGCAGCAGGGTGATCCACCAGCCCATCACCACCACCGGATGGGGGCACCAGCGCGGGTCCCCCAGCAGGCGATCGAGGCCGCAGGCGAGGGCAACCAGCAGCAGGGGCTGGCTCAGGCCGTTTTCAGCCAGCTGAACATCGAGCGCAGACCCGTGCCCACCTGCTCGATCGGATGCTGGGCATCGCGCTCGCGGAATTTGGTCATCTCCGGCTTGCCGGCGTCACACTCGGCCACGAAGTTGCGGGCGAAGGTGCCGTCCTGGATGTCGGCCAGGATGCGCCTCATTTCGGCCTTGGTTTCGGCCGTGATCAGGCGCGGGCCGCTCACATAGTCGCCGTATTCGGCGGTGTTGGAGATCGAATCGCGCATGGCCGTCAAGCCGCCCTTGACCATCAGATCGACGATCAGCTTCACCTCGTGCAGGCACTCGAAGTAGGCCAACTCGGGCTGATAGCCGGCCTCCACCAAGGTCTCGAAGCCGGCCTTGACCAGCTCGGAAAGACCGCCGCACAACACGGCCTGTTCACCGAAGAGGTCGGTTTCGGTTTCTTCTTTAAAGTTGGTTTCGAGGATGCCGGCGCGGGTGCCACCGATGCCCTTGGCATAGGCCATGGCCAGCTCGCGGGCATGGCCGCTGGCGTCTTGCTCGATGGCGAATAGGGCCGGCACGCCCATGCCGTTCTGGTATTCCCAGCGCACAGTGTGACCGGGGCCCTTGGGGGCGATCATCACCACGTCCACATCGGCGGGCGGCTTGATCAGCTCGAAGCGGATGTTGAAGCCGTGGGCGAAGCTCAGCACCTTGCCGGCACTGAGATGGGGTGCGATTTCCTTGTCGTAGACAGCCTTCTGGAATTCATCGGGCAGCAGCACCATGATCCAGTCGGCCTTGGCGCAGGCATCGGCGACGCTAAACACCTCGAGGCCATCGGCCTTGGCCTTCTCGGCCGAGCGGCTGCCCTCGTAGAGACCCACCACGACGTTGACGCCGCTGTCTTTGAGGTTCAGGGCGTGGGCGTGGCCCTGGGAGCCGTAGCCAATGATGGCCACCGTCTTGCCGTTCAGCAGGGAGAGGTCGGCGTCGGTGTCGTAGAAGAGCTGGGCCATCGAGGCTTCGGGTCTGGACAGGGCAGAGGCTGAGCTTACGCTTCACCAGGGTGAGCTATCACCCGGTCGATCAGGCCGTACTCCATAGCTTCAGCGGCGCTGAGGAAGTAGTCGCGGTCGGTGTCCTTCTCAATCTTTTCAAAGGGTTGGCCGGTCATGTCAGCCATCGAGTGGTTGAGCATGTCCTTGATGCGCAGGATCTCCTTCGCCTCAATCTCGATGTCACTGGCCTGGCGCTGGCTGGTGCCGCCCAGGGGCTGGTGAATCATGATTCGGCTGTGGGGCAGGGCCAACCTTTTCCCCTTGGTGCCGGCACCCAGTAGGAAGGCGCCCATCGAGGCGGCCAGACCCACGCAGATCGTCACCACGTCGCTCTTGACGTATTGCATGGTGTCGTAGATCGCCAGGCCCGCGGTCACCGAGCCGCCGGGCGAGTTGATGTACAGGTAGATCGGTTTGGAGTTGTCTTCCGAATCCAGATAGAGCATCTGGGCTACTAGGGCGTTGGCCACCGCATCGGTGACCTCCGAGCCCATAAACAGAATCCGCTCCACACCCAGCCGCGTGTAGATGTCGACCCAGCGCTCGTACTGGCTGCCGGGGAGGCGGTAGGGAACGCTGGGGGTGCCGATGGGCATGGGTCGAGGGTGAGGACTGGGTGGGAATGGGGTGGGTCGCCGCTGGCGCTTTAGCCAATGCCGGCTGCCGTGGCCGGGGGAGCGGTTGGTAGGTCTTTCTGGCTGGTGAGTACCCGATCGATCAGTCCGTACTCCTTGGCTTCCTCGGCGGTGAAGTAAGTCATGCGATCGGAATCGCGCGACAGCTGCTCCACCGATTTACCGGTGTTCAGAGAAAGCATCTCCAACAGAGTGCGTTTGTTGTGCAGCACTTCCTGGGCCCGGATCTGGATGTCCGTGGCCTGGCCGCGGGCGCCGCTGCGGGGCTGGTGCAGCACGATCGAGGCGTGGGGCAGGGCGGCCCGGTGGCCCTTGGTGCCGGCGCTGAGGATCATGGCTGCGGTGCCCATCGCCTGGCCAATGCAGATGGTGTGCACCGGCGGTTTCACATAGCGGAGCGTGTCGGCGATGGCGAAGGCTTCGGTTTCAAAGCCAACGGCATCGCCGGTGTACCAGCTGGTGCCGGTGGAGTTGATGTAGAAGAAAATCGGCTTCTCCGGATTGTCAAACTCCAAATAGAGCAGCTGGGCAATGATCAATTCGGTGACGTCAATGCCCATCTGGCGCTTGGCGTCGTCATCGCTGAACAGGGGCAAACCCAGATAAACGATCCGCTCTTTCAGCAGCAGGCTGGGCAGATCGGGCGGCGGCGTGCGCATGGCCGCGGAATCGCCGTAGTAGGGGGCTGAAACCGACATCCGCGGTTGATGGAAAGCACGTTTGCGGAGCCTAGCGGGGGCTGTCCGCCTGCGGATTGGCCTTACTGCGCTCTTGACGAGGTTTGCGCTTGGTGGTGGCTTCCCCATTGGCCTCGGCTGGGGCACCGTCGCCCCGGGCAAAAACGATGCGTCCGGTGGGGTTTTGCAGGGCTCCGGTGACCACCACTGGCAGCCGCTCGCCAATGCGGCCCCGGGCGCCTTCCACCACCACCATGGTGCCGTCGTCGAGGTAGCCCACGCCCTGATCGGCCTCCTTGCCATCTCTGGCGATCTTGAGTAGCAGCTCGTCGCCTGGCTGCACCTCGGGCCGCAGGGCGATCACCAGCTCGCTGAGGTTGAGCACCTTGAGCTCCTTCACCTCAGCCACCTTGGCCAGGTTGTAGTCGGCGGTGAGCAAGGTGCCGCCGGTGTCGGCGGTGAGCAGCAGCAGCTTGTCGTCAACTCCGTTGCCTTCGTAGCGGGTGCTATTAACCACCAGCCGCCGGCCGTACTGCTCGCGCAGCTCACTGAGCAACTTGAGGCCGCGGCGACCCCGGCCGCGCTTCTCGGCGTTGCTCGAGTCGGCCAGGGCCTGCAGCTCATCGATCACGCTGTTGGCCACGATCACCTGGCCCTCCAGCAGCCCCGAGGCGAGCAGGCCGCGGATGCGGCCATCAATGATCACGCTGGTGTCGAGGATTTTGGCGCTGGCCGGTTGCAGCACCCCATCGGCCACCAACATTGCCTCGGTGCTACTGGGGTTGAACAGGCGTAGCAAGGTGCGTCCATGCACCTCGGCCAGGTTGTAGCCCGACACGCCGAAGAAGACGTTGCTCAGCACTGCCGCCACTGGTTTGATGAAGATCACCTCCCAGGGAAGTGGTAGCAGCAGGATCGGTGCCAGCAGCAGATTGGCCACCAATAGGCCGAGAATCAAACCGACGGCGCGGCTTACCAGCAGGTCGGTGGGCATGGTGCGCACCTGCTGCATCAGCTTGCGGCGCAGCTGCTGGAAGAACATTCCGGCGATCACACCGAAAAAGACACCGAAACCGCCCAGCACCGTGCGCAGGCCTTCGGGGTTGTCCACCTGCAGCAGCAGCTGCTCTGGCAGCAGATCTACCCCCAGCCAACCGGCGGCGGCGCCAGAGATCGCGAACAGGATCAGGATGAGGGAGTCAACCATTCCCGTCGTGCGTGGCTGTCCAGCTGATTTGGATTGCAGCATGCCTGATTTCGAAGCCTTTGGCCTGAAGGGGTTCCCGCACTTGTTGTTGTGACTGCCCAATTTCCCCAGCCAGCGCCAGCCCAGCCCTGGCCGCCGCGCAGTGCCTACCTGCACATCCCCTTTTGTCACCGGCGTTGTTTTTATTGCGACTTTCCGGTGGTGCCCCTGGGTGACCGTGCCGGCGGCGAAGCGCCAGCGCCCGGGTCGGCCTCGATTGCGGCCTACCTCACCCTGCTGCTGCAGGAGATTGCCGCCTCGCCTCCCGGGCCGCCGCTTGCCACCGTGTATTTCGGTGGCGGCACGCCCTCGCTGCTGACACCCCCCCAGCTGGCGGCTCTGCTGGCGGCTCTGCGGCGCCGTTTTGGCCTGGCTCCCGGAGCTGAGATCAGCCTGGAGCTTGATCCGGCCAGTTTTGACCAGGCCCGCCTGGCGGGCTACCTGCAGGCCGGGGTAAACCGGGTGAGCCTGGGCGGCCAGAGCTTTGACGACGCCGTGCTCGCCGGGCTGGGCCGCCGCCACCGCGGCGCAGACTTACTGGAGGCCGCCGACTGGCTGGCCCAATCCCGGCGCAGCGGGGCGCTCAACAGCTGGAGCCTGGATCTGATCCAGGGCCTGCCGGGCCAGGACCTGGGCCACTGGCGCGGCCAACTGCGCCAAGCCATCGCCCTGGCCCCGCCCCACCTTTCCGTCTACGACCTCACCTTGGAGCCTGGCACTGTGTTTGCCCAGCGCCATGATCGGGGCCAGCTGCAGCTCCCCGATGCCGACTTGGGCGCCGACCTGATGGAGCTCACCTGGGACGAGCTCAGCGCCGCTGGCTACGGCCACTACGAGATCTCCAACTTCGCCCTCCCAGGCCACGCCTCTCGCCACAACCGCGCCTACTGGAGCGGCGCCGGCTGGTGGGGCTTCGGTATGGGAGCCACCGCTGCCCCCTGGGGTGAGCGGCTGGCCCGGCCGCGCACCCGCGAGGCCTACGCCGAATGGTTGGGGCAACAGGCGCAGCAGGTCAACGCTGTTGCGACTGGCCAGGCTGGCCCAGGAATGCCGCTGGATGAGCGCTTGCTGGTGGGTTTGCGCCGCCGCGAGGGGGTGTCCATGCCCGCTCTGCTGGCGCAAGCCGGGCTGGGGTCAGGCTCGCTGGTGGCCTTGCGCGATCGCTTGCAGCCCTGGACCAGTGAGGGGTTGCTGCGGATTGAGGGCCCCCGCTGGCGACTTAGCGATCCGGCCGGCCTGGCGCTCAGCAATGGGGTGTTGCGGGAGCTGCTGGCTTGGTGGCAGGTGCAGCAGCAGTTGCCTGGGCAGGGTGACGCTGGCTGGCAATCCAGTGGCGCAGCGCTGCCACTCCCAGGTCCCGTCCCTGCAGCAGCGGCGGGCTGAAGGGGGGCTGGCGGTTGGTGAGCCCCAGCAGGTCGGCCGTGACTCGCACCTGGCCATCACAGCCCTCGCCGGCGCCAATGCCAATCACCGGCAGATCCAATTCCTGTTGCAGCAAGGCGCCCAGCTCGGCGGGCACGTGTTCAAGCACCAGGGCGAAGCAGCCCGCCTCCTGCAGGGCCCGTCCTTGGCGCCGCAGCCGCTCGCGGCTGATTTCGTCGTTGCCCTGGCGCCGGTAGCCCAGCCGATGCACCGACTGGGGAATCAGGCCGATGTGGCCCATCACCGGGATGCCGCTGCGCACCAACCGGTCGATCACGGCCAGGGTTTCAGGCTCAGCGCCTTCAAGTTTCACCGCCGCAGCCGGGGTTTCCTTGAGCACCCGGCCGGCGGCAGCTACCGCGTCGTCTGGGCTGCACTGGTAGCTGAGAAAGGGCAGATCACATATCAATAGGGGCATCTGCCCCGGGCTGCAGCTGCTGGCCAGGCCCCGGGCCGTAGCCCTGGTGTGGTGCAGCATCTCGTCGAGGGTTACAGGCAGCGTGGTGGCGTGACCCAGCACGGTCATCGCCAGCGAATCCCCCACCAGCACCGCATCAGCGCCAGCCTCGGCCACCAGGGCGCCAGATAGGGCATCCCAGGCCGTAAGCATCGTGATCGCCAGGCCTGCTTGCTTGCGGCTCGCCAGATCAGCGGGACGCAGGGCCACGGACTTTGGAGCGGGAGATGCCATTGCTATTATTAAATTGACTCGGACTCATGCGGCTCCGACGCCCAAATCTGGTCAGGACCGGAAGGGAGCAGCCACACGGGATGCTCAGGGCAGGCGTGGACTCCGGGTCACCACACTCACAAACCGCCTCCTAGCCATCCTGGCTTTGGCGGTTAAGCAGGAAGGGAGGAATCTTGGCGCCGCGCTCTTCCTGACTATTGGTGAACAGCGGTTTGCTGGCAAAGCTGACCACGGTCCGCTCAGTGCGGTAGGGCGCTCCACTCTCGAAGCCGGTGGCGATCACGGTCACGTGGATCTCCCCTTCCAAACGTTCGTCTACCACTGCTCCCACAATGATGTTGGCGTCCGGATCAACGACTTCGTAGATCACTTCAGAGGCGGTTGTCATGTCTTCGAGGGTCATGTCCTTGCCACCGCTGATGTTGATGACACAGCCCTTGGCGCCGTCAATCCGAGCCGATTCGAGCAGTGGGCTGCTCATCGCCGCCTGGGCCGCCTCGATTGCCCTGGAGCGGCCGGAGCCCACGCCGATGCCAAGCAGGGCGGTGCCGGCGTCGGCCATCACCGAGCGCACGTCAGCGAAGTCGACATTCACCAGGCCAGGCCTGGTGATGATGTCGCTGATGCCCTTGACGCCCATCCGCAGAACGTCGTCGGCGGCGCGGAAGGCCTCCTGCAGGGGGGCGCCGGCGATGGCATCGCGCAGGCGATCGTTGGGGATCACGATCAAGGTGTCCACGCTCTCGGCCAGCCGGGCGATGCCCTCTTCCGCCTGGCGCATCCGTTTGCGACCTTCAAAGCCGAAGGGTTTGGTGACGATCCCCACGGTGAGGGCGCCCACTTCCTTGGCTACCTCGGCAAGAATCGGCGCCGCGCCGGTGCCGGTGCCGCCACCCATACCAGCGGCAATAAAAACTAGGTCGGCACCCTGAAGTGATTCCTGCAGTTCGGCCCGAGACTCTTCAGCCGCCTTTTGGCCAATCACTGGATTGCCACCGGCACCGAGGCCCCGAGTCAATTTCTGTCCGAGCTGGACGCGCTTCTGAGAGGCCGACTGCAGCAGCGCCTGGGCATCGGTGTTGAGCACTCGGTAGCCCACTCCTTGGAGGTCGGAGGCGATCATCCGGTTCACCGCATTGCTGCCGCCCCCACCGACCCCGATCACTTCGATGCGCGCCGACTGGCTTGGCACGATTTCGCCAGACGCACCCCCCAAGGACGGTTCGTTCACAGGCTGGATACCGTTGAATTGGGAAAAGCTTTCGGGCATTGCGGCATCGGGAGGAGCGGTGCGATCAATCTGCGGCTGCATTATGTCAACGCTTGCAGGCCTGGATTAGGCGAGTTTCTCACCTTTACGGGTTTCCTGGCGTGTCTCTGCTGGATTCCTCACGGCGAACTGGCGGCGGCCGCCCGGCTAGGGGTGAAGGGCAGTCCCAATTCTGGTTGTTCCGGATCGCTGAGATCGATGGATTGCAGCTGGCGACCCTTCACCCGATCCGGCAGTTCCTTTTGCAGGTGACGGAGCACTTCAAGGCGCCGCTCCAATTGGGCATCAGCAGGCCCGAAGCGCACCTTGCCGAGTCGCTTGCTCTGCAGCCAGATGCTGCTGTCTGGCTCAAAGCGAATCTGGCTGATGTCGCCCCCAAGCCGCTCGCGCTGCTCGAGCATTAAGGCGAGGGCAGGCCGGTAGCGGGGCTGCCAACCCAGCACCAGCAAGCCGGCACTGGCCTTGGCCGCGGCCCCCTGGCCCTGGCGAATGCTCATCCAGTGGCCGAGTCGATCGACATAACCCTGCTCGCTTCCCTTAGCGGTGCGTCTCTGGGCCCTGGCTACCGCCTTGCGGTCGACCAGTTCAACCCGCAGCCGCGGCGGTGCCATCAGCCGACTCACCTGCACCTGTTCCACCGGCAAGGCGCTGGCCAGGGCCTCGGCGATGCGTTTGGGGTGCAGGCCCAGCAGTGGTTGGGGAAAGACCAGCCGGGCGGCCTGCACCACCTGGTCGGCTCCCACCTGCTGGCTACCCACCACCTCCACCTGGTCGGGGCCGGTGAGCACCCAGCCCTGCCGCAGCAAGCCGTAGCCCAGGCCACCGGCGAGGGCTAGCAGCACAAGAAAACGCCAAAGATTGCGCAGACGCTCCTGGCGCCGCTGCTGGCGCAATTGGCGGCGGCGCTCCGTTCCAGGTGGCGCAGGGGCGGCATTCACGTCAACACGCTCCACGCCTGGACTCATAGGTCACAGCGAGAGCGCGACATCAGTTCGTCTATCCAGCGCCGGGCCCGCTCCGCATCGGCAAAGGGCAGGTCTTTTTGTTCACCACCACCTACCAGTCGCAGCCGGCAAGCCCCCTGGCTCTCCTCGGTGAGGGGCGCTTCCCCCGAACCCAGCGACAGCAGCTCAACCAACTCGAGCTGTTTGATCACAAAAAAATCATCCTGTTTGAGCTGGCCTGCTTCAAAGGAGCACCAACTGAGCAGGCCATCCACCAGCCGGGCGCCGCCGCAGCTGTCGAGCTTGGCCAGCTCCGAGCCCTCGGCCCATTCGCGAAACAAGCGCTGCCGCCGCCGCTCTAGCCAGCCCAAGGCGGTGAGCAGCACGAACACTAAAAGCAGTGGCAGCCAAAGCAGGCCGTGACTCATGTCGAAGGGCCCTCGCTGAAAACTTGCAGATGCCATTCTCGTGCCCCTTCGATCAATTCGCGCACTAAGGTGGGAAGGGTTACACCCGAGGCGGCCCAGAGCATCGGGTACATGCTTTGGCTGGTGAAGCCCGGCAAGGTGTTGATCTCGTTAAGCCACAGTTCGCCACTGGCTTCGCTGTAGAAGAAGTCAACCCGCGAAAGACCCATGGCTCCCACTGCCTGGCAGGCCTCGATCGCCATGGCCCGGGCCCGTTCTGTCACCGCCTCGGGCACCAGCGCCGGGATCACGGTGTGGCTTTTGCCTTCGCTGTATTTGGTGTCGTAGTCGTACCAGTCGGCGTCGAAACAGATTTCGCCCAGCACCGAAGCCTGCAGGGGCTGGTGGCCGCCGCCCCGCACCGCGCATTCCAATTCCTGGGCCGTCACCCCCTGCTCCACCACCAGGCGGGGATCAAGGGCGGCGGCGAGCTTCAGCCCGGCCCGCAGGCTGGCTCGATCAGTGGCCTTGCTGATGCCCACCGAGGAGCCGAGGTTGGCGGGCTTCACGAAGCAGGGATAGCCGAGCTGGCTCTCCAGCTGGTCGAGCAGGGCTGTGTCGTCCCGCGCCACCGCGCTGGCTGAAACACAGGCGTAGGGCACCTGGGGCAGGCCGGCGGCGGCGAAGGCGGCCTTCATCGCCTGCTTGTCCATGCCCACCGCCGAGCCCAGCACTCCCGAGCCCACGTAGGGGACTCGCATCAAGGTAAACAGCCCTTGGATGGTGCCGTCCTCGCCGTTGGGGCCGTGCAGCACCGGCAGCCACACATCAATCTCCAGGGCACCTGGGGGTAAGCCCCGAAATCCAGGCGGCGGCAGCGGTTGGGGCAGTTGCTCGGGCCGGGCCGGGCTGCCCTGGCGCAGCACAGCATCGGCCAACTCAGCTCCCCACCAGCGTCCTTCGGGGTCGATGTAGAAGCAATGCAGCTCGTATTGGCGAGCGTTTTCGGCATCCCGCAGGGCCGCCGCCACTGTGGCGGCGGAGCGGATTGAGACGGAGTGTTCGCCGGAGGCTCCCCCAAAGATCAGGCCAACAGCGATGGGGGGGGGAGTCATGCCAGCCGGTATGCGACCCAGAGGGCCCAAAACTCAGGCCAGTTTGCCGCTCAAGGAGAAGGCGCGCACCTCCTCGATTTGCACCGTCACTAGGTCGCCCGGTTTGATCGGGCTGCCATCGAGCTTTTGGCCGGGGAAAAAGGTGAGCCGGTTGGTGCGGGTGCGGCCCATCATCTGGTTGGAGTTTTTGGGATTGCTGCTTTCCACCAGGATCTCCTCACAGCGGCCGGCGTAGCGGGCGCTGCGCTGCTGGGCGGTGCGCTCCACCAGGGCGTTGAGCTCCTGCAGGCGCTCCACCTTCACCGCCTCGCTGAGCTGGTTTGGCCAGTCGGCCGCTGGGGTGTTGGGCCGCGGCGAGTAGGCGGCGGTATTCACCAGGTCGAAGCCGATCTCCTCAATCAGGGCCAGGGTGCGGCGGTATTGGGCGTCGCTTTCGCCCGGGAAGGCCACGATCACATCGGCACTAATCGAGGCATCGGGCATGCGCTCGCGGATGCGCTCAACGATGCGGCGATAACGGTCCACGGTGTAGCCGCGGGCCATGGCTTTGAGCACGTCGTCGTCGCCGCTCTGGAAGGGCACGTGGAAGTGCTCGCACACCTTGGGTAAGTCGGCGCAGGCATCGATCAGCCTCTCGGTGAAGTAGCGCGGGTGGCTGGTGGCGAAGCGGATCCGCTCGATTCCGGCCACGTCATGGACCTGACGAAGTAAGTCGGTAAGGGTGTGGGTGCGGCGGCCCTCCGGGGTGATGCCGGGCAGATCACGGCCGTAGGCATCAATGTTTTGGCCCAGCAGGGTGATCTCCTTGAAGCCTCGAGCCGCTAGGCCCTCCATCTCCAGCTTGATGGCGCCCGGCAGCCGCGACTGCTCCTGGCCCCGCACCGACGGCACCACGCAATAGGTGCAGCGTTCGTTGCAGCCGTAGATCACGTTCACCCAGCCGCAGACACTGCTGTCGCGGCGAGCGGTGGTGATGTCTTCAAGGATGTGGTGCTCGCCGGTGGCTAGCACCTGCTGACCCTGCTCCACCTGAGCCAGCAGGCTTTCGAGCCGATTGGCGTGCTGGGGCCCCATCACCAGATCCAGCTCGGGCACGCGACGCAGCAGGGATTCGCCCTCCTGCTGGGCCACACAGCCCGCTACCACCAGGGTGAGGTTGGGGTTGATGCGCTTGCGTTGGGCCTGGCGGCCTAGGTAGCTGTAAACCTTCTGCTCGGCGCTATCGCGAATCGTGCAGGTGTTGTACAGCACCAGATCAGCGCTGTGTTCGTCAGCGCCGGCCCGGTAGCCCATGGCTTCGAGGATTCCGGCCATGCGCTCGGAATCCGCCTTGTTCATCTGGCAGCCAAAGGTGGTGATCCAGTAGCTGCCGCGCTGCGCCTGTGTCGCCGTCATCAGCCCAGTTTCCGATATCGCTGGCTTAACTCAGAGATCTTCCACAAGAGTTAGCTGCTGTCCACAGAGGGCCACTTTGCGTCCCAGATCAATGGCTAGCTGGGTGAGCAGGGCGATCGCTGCGGCGGGGTTGTCCTGTTGAAGCTCCTCGAAGGCGCTGCGCTGCAGGAGCCAACAGCTGCCCTCGGTATCGGCCACCACATCGGCCATCCGGAGCTCCCCGCTGAAGAAGGCAGCATCGCCAAACACCATTCCCTTTGAAAACGTGGCCATCCGCGCCAGCCTTGTCGGAGCTCCCGGTCGCAATATCGGCAAGAAGATGCTGAACCGACCGGAGGCCACCAGGAACAGCTGGTCGCTCTCCTGTTGACGCGCCATCACCAGCGTGCCGGCCGCATAGCGGCGGAGCTCAAGCCGCTCCGTGATTGCCGTGCGCAGATCGGCTGCGAGCGGTGCCAGCAGCCCAAGCAGGCCGACATCTGTTTGTGTTCCCTTA
>NZ_JBSYHW010000064.1:0-14200 GCF_056108345.1 Cyanobium sp. NIVA-CYA 375
ATAAAAAACTTTGAAAATAGATAAATCTTGCTGCCTTTGGCATTTGCCTTAGGTAGTTTGCAATTCAGGGGCACAGTTCAATACCAATAGTTGGCTAGCTTGCCGGAGCTCAAAGCATTTTAGTTGCTAAATACTAGAAGATTGAGTATATTTGCTGATCTAATCTCAATCAGCTCATAATCCTGTCGGCTGCTCAAGCGTACTCTTTTTATCGAGAGCATTACACCATGCCTGCTGCAGAATGCTCCAAAATAACTTAAAGTTATGCAGGTTGACCTACTTGCGCTGGTGTATGATGCTTTTTGGTATCACCAAAGGTGCAGTGAATAGCGCTTCGTGATGGAAATACTTCGATATGCTGCTACCAGCACTCAAAGTAGTGTAGTTGGCAAGGCCATCAAACCCTAATCTCTTGATCGCATTAGTCTCATGAATGATCAACTTCGAATCCTTCAGCGCCAACCCAAAAGGATTTCAATCACCCTGAGCTATCACGTTCACGAATCACTTTTGAGAAGGTCCGACGACGAAGGTCGCTCGCTATCCAATCTCTGTGCATTTCTATTAGAGGATTCACTCAGAGAACAAAGGGAGATGACCCAGGCTCCCCTCAGGGAAGGGGGAGCTGATGGGATGTTACTTAATAAATTTCGGAATAGCACTAGTAATAGCCATAATAGCTTTGCCCACAGATTATAAACCTTCTAGGATGGAGTAACTAAGCATCATACATGATTCAGCGCTGAGCCGATGCTCCACTTCAGCTTTTTAAGCGCTCTACGCTCGATATTCTGGATATGATGCCTAGTTTTTCCCATTGATCTTGAGACATCAACTAGTGACAATCGCCTGTCCGCATAGAATCTAAGCTTGATTATCTCAGCTTCTTCGGCTGACAATTGACTCAAATACTGCTCCATCCAGAGGTAGTCATCCAAAATCTTATTATCATCTGGGCCTGGGATTAGGTCTTTAAGGCTTACTTCGCCTGAATCGCCACTAGAGATAGATTGATCTAGAGAGACTATTCTATTGTAAAAGCCCAGTAGCTTCGCCAGCTCATCTCTCTTGCAAAAGTCAATTTTGAGTTTTAAGGATTCATTGGGATCCAGGTTCTTCTCATTAGTTGCTTGGAGTTTATTACTCCTTGCACCAATTGCAAGCAGAGAATGAGGAACACGAATAATCCGGTCGGATTCATTAATAAGCCTTGTTATAGATTGCTTGATCCACCAGTAACCGTAGGTTGAAAACCTGTAGCCCCTTGCTGGGTCATATTTTTCAACAGCTCTAATAAGGCCTAAATTTCCCGCCTGAATGAGATCCATCGTATCAATGGAGTTTCCACTAATACGACGACTGTATTGTTTAGCAATACTTACCACAAGTCTTAGATTGCCATTGATCATACGGTCCTTGGCTCTGCGCCCAAGCCTCTCTATTTCTGATGTCGAGTTATCATGATCTAGCCACTCTCGAATCTTTTTCCCATATTGAATCTCTTCTTCATCTCTCAGCAAAGGAATCCTCCCAATCGTTTTGAGGTAGTCACTAATGCAATCAGTCATGAAGTGATTCGTGAAGGCAGCCTAATACTCCTGCATGAAAGGCTTTTCCAAAGCAGAAGATGCATATCCGCTTATGCCATGCTGCTTGTGGCTGCAAAGTGCGCCTTTTTGCGGTTGAGAAGCGTGTGTAGAGTCATCAAACTCAAACACTTTGCCGTTTCCCCAATAGGGTCATAATCAATTAGCCAAGCTAATTTGTAGCTAATAAACATATTTTTGCCTGCCAGGTCGATTGCAATGATAATCTTTGATTTTAAAAAGCCTAATGAATTTCCTCTGTGATCAGTAAATATGTCGCATACCTTTTATATGCAGCACTCTAGTCCAGGCAGATAGTTAAGAGTATTGTCGCCACCAGCGCCAGCCTTCTTGATTGATCAATAGCCCAAGCAGCGTCAGCGCTGCCATCAGCAAAATCTGGTCGACACGGGCATCGGGAACATAAATGTCAGCCAAGAGATGCAGCACATTCGTAATTGTGTAAATGACACTCAGCCAAAAGTGGAGCCGCCGCACAGGCCGCCAACGACTCCTTGAGCCGGCAGCTGAATCGGCGTAGCTGATCAACACTATTGTCAATACTGGTAGCAGGAAATAGCCCAACATCAACCCAAACAGCAGGGGCAATGCTTCCACCGGCACCTGGCTATGTATTTCGGGTGACTGACCGTGGAACAGTGGCATCAAGCCTAAATCCACGTGAAATAGCATGGCCAGTAACCAGGCAAGCCAAAGCGTGCTCAATCGCTGGGCGTGGTTTGTAGTGGAGTGCATTAGTGGTGGCTGATAGGTGTGGCGCCTCTGATAATTGTGGAGCGATCTCGGTGAGGCGGGCGGATTTTTTAGAGGTTGCAGCGGCTGGCATGGGGGACATTGCCAGAGATCAGTAGGAGCATGTTCAGAATTCAGCCCATGGCACCAGGCACATTCAGCAGCAGGCCGATCACAGCGCTGTTAGTAAGACCCGAAAGCTGCCCCTAACAAATGAAAACAGGTCCTACTGCTACAACACCGTCACCCCCCCCCCACCACCAGGTAGAACCAGCAGTAAAATTGGCAAATCTTTTATCCAGAAAATTTGAGTTTCTGGTGGCGTCTCAGGTTTGTGGCGCGTCAACGTGCTCCAATAATATCTGGGCTTCCATCCACGTTGCTCCCTAGCTTCTTAGCTCACAGCTTTTCTAGTCTCTATTGCTATCCAGATCACAGTCCCACAAGTGCATGCGAGCGTTTGTTTTGACATTAAGCGTTAACGTTAACGCTTAATGTCAAAACTCTTTGCCCTATCCGGAGCAGCAGCGTCAGTCGTGTCAGGCTGTTCTTGCAGAAAGAGAGCACAGATGGCTAATCTGCCCCAATCGCCAGGGAGCTGCAGCCACTGCTTGAGTAGGCAATGTGCTGAAAAGTAGTTTTAAACATGCTGTGATGCCTTGTTGCGGCGATAATTGTTGAAATAATCGTAGTGAAATGTTTTTCCATCTTCGTCATGTTCTCCAGTATGCCTATGAAAGGCCTGTGTTTCTTGAGCCCACCACTCTGAGGCTCACCCCTCGCAGCTGCCCAGCTCAACGCCTGTTGCATCACGAGATGCAGATAACCCCGGAGCCGAGCGGTAGCAGCTGTGTGCTTGAAGCTGATGGTGGTGAGGCACTAGTTGTTTGGTTTGATGGGCTGCTGCAGGAGCTCAGCATCGAGGTTGAGATGGTGGTGCACACCACTAGGGATAACCCCTTTGGTTGGGTCGTTACCTATCCACCGATATTGCAACTACCGGCTAGCTATCCGCCATCAGAAGCCAATTCACTTGTGTCCTGTCTGCAGTTGGGCAAGCCCATTGCCAGTGCTGTTCAACAATGGGCAGCTGATTTGGCTGCAGCTGTCGGTGGCTCCTCCGTCGATTTCTTAATGCGCTTGGCCGACGAGATTCACCAAGGTTTCCACCACGTCGGCCGACCTGACGGTCAGCCATTCGAGCCCATCGATACTTTGACCACGCGGAGCGGTGCCTGCCGCGACACCGCCATGCTTTACGTGGAAGCTTGCCGCAGCCTCGGTCTTGCTGCTCGCTTCGTGAGTGGCTATTCAATGCACCACCCCGAGGAGGTGAGTCAACATGAATTGCACGCTTGGGCTGAGGTTTATCTGCCCGGAGCCGGTTGGCGTGGCTATGACCCCAGCCTTGGCCTTGCCGTTGCTGATGGACATGTGGTTCTAACTGCCGCTCCCGATCACCGCCTGGCTGCTGCTGTAAGCGGGAGTTACCGCGGCACCGGAGTTGGTTCGTCTATGCGTTATGAAGTCGATGTTCGTAACGCACTAAACCTCGGGGAGCTTCAAACCCTCGAGCATGACCAGCCACTTCGGCTGGCTCCGCTGGAGCAGTGGCACATAGGCGAGAAGGCCTCAGCTGCTGACGTTTAGTAAGGATGTTTCGGCAGAGTGGCACGAACATTCAGCTCTTCTAATCCATGAACCGTGAGTAATTAAGGTTTTTGGTAGCCTGAATTCATGGCAGTGAAGTTGCTTTAGTCAGCATATGTTTAAGTTTGGCTGATATAAATGTGCCAATAAATAAGGCGAGTGAACGTGCAACACGTGAATTCTTTTCACCCGTTTTTGCGTTAATATACAGGGCTAATTTTGATGGACCCAAATCATATCAATAGGCTTTGTTATTGATAGTGGGGTGTCCAGCGTGAACGCTCCAGGAGATCGGCCACATCATCTTCCTTTATTCCCTCAGGTGCCAGCCCCTCCCGGACCCCTGCCCGGGCCACGGCTTACGCCACCGCAGCGCCAACAGCCGCTGCATCACTGAGGGCCGGCATCAATGACGCTTGTGGATTGCGGCTGGCTGGGATCAGCGCAGCCAGGGCCTCCAGGCCCGCATCGATCATGCCGTCGCTGATCGCCTGCAATCCCACTGCCACAGTTGCAAAGCCAAGGCCAGGGAACAAAAAGCAGTTGTTGCACTGCCCGATCTCACGCATTCCCTCCGGCCTAGCCACGGGGTCAAACGGACTGCCGGTGGCCACCAGAGCCCGCCCATCGCTCCAGGCCAGCAGATCAGCAGGGTTGGCCTCAGCCAGGCTGGTGGGGTTGGAAAGGGGCAGGATCACTGGATTGAGGCAGTGGTTGGCCATCGCCGCCACCACTTGTTGGCTGAATGCTGCCGCCACGGTGGAGGTTCCGATCAGTACCGTGGGACGCACCTGCTCGACCACAGTTAAAAGGTCAATGCGTCCCTTGTTATCCCGCCGCCATTGGCCTACCTCTGCTGGATCACGGGCCAAGGGAGCGGTTGCCTTGCTGAGATCCGCCATTCCCTCCAGTAGCAGCCCTGCCGATCGATGGCCCAGATTTGCCGCCGCGCCTGTTCACGGCTAAGGCCGGCGCCCTCGAACAGCCGCACCAGTCCTTCGGCAATGCCGCAACCGGCCGTGCCGGCACCAAACAGCACGATTCGCTGCTCCGCCAAGTTTTGCCCTAGCCCACGGCTGGCTGCTAGTACTGCAGCACTGACTACGCCACTGGTGCCCTGGATGTCGTCGTTGAAGCTCGGCACCGTCCAGCGGTAGTGATCAAGCAGAGTCCGAGCATTGCTGGTTCCGAAGTCTTCCCAGTGCAGACAGGCGCCTGGGCATTCCAGTCGCACCGCCTGCACAAACTCATCAACAAAGGCCAGGTAGGCCCCCCCAACAAGTCGCCGCTGACGCAGGCCTGGGTAGAGAGGATCGGCCAGCAAGCTGGGGCGGTTTGTGCCAGCGTCCAGCGCTACCGCAAGCACCCGATTCGGGTTGAGTCCAGCGCAGAGGGTGTAAACGGCGAGTTTCCCCTGGCAGATATGGATGCCACCGACGCCTTGATCGCCTATGCCGAGGATCCCCTCGGAATCGGTCACAAGCACTAGGTCCACTGGGCCGCTCAGGGCATTGCGCAGCACCTGCCGCAGCCGGCCGCGCTGGTCGGTGCTGAGAAACACTCCTTCGATCGGTGTGCGGTAACTGCGGCTAAAGCCCTGGATCACCGCTCCTACGGTGGGGGTGTAAACGATCGGCAGCACCGCCTCAAGATGATCGGCCAGGAAGCGGTGAAACAGCACCAGATTGCTGCGTCTAAGCCCATCGACATACGCAAAGCGATCCAGGTTTCCTTGCAGAAGACAGAAGGCTTCCCAGCATCGCTGCACCTGCAGTTCCAGGCTCTCCACTTGGGGTGGAAGCAACCCCTCTAGACCGAGGGCTCGGCGCTCAGAGAGGCAGAAAGCCGTGCCCTTGTTGGAAGCAGGATCCCTTAGTAGATCAAGTCCCCGTTTGCCGACTGGCTGATCCATGGCTTGGGGTTAGGCCGCCGAATCAAGCTACTGGAGCGGAGACTGAGCAGCCTTAATAGTTATTACCAATACCAAAGCCAGATGAACTCCTGCAGCAGTGGCGCAGGTTGCCAAAGAGCAACCAACCAGAATCAGGGTTGCAGGGGGTAGCGGTCAGCACAGTCACCTGCGTCTTGATGATCCCAAGCTAGCGTTCTCAAGTGGCTCCACCAATGGCTTTATTCACGGTCACTCTCGACAGCGGTGAATCATTCTCGTGTGCCGATGACACTTACATCCTTGATGCAGCAGACGAGCAGGGTATTGACCTTCCCTACTCCTGTAGGGCGGGTGCCTGCAGTACCTGCGCCGGACAGCTCTTGGCTGGCAAAGTGGATCAGTCTGATCAGTCTTATTTAGATGACGAGCAGATAGCCCAAGGCTTTGCTCTGCTGTGCGTGAGCTATCCACTTAGCGACTGCACTATCCGGCCTAATGCAGAAGATGATATTGCATAAGTAACTATTGTTTAGTTCTGCGGCTTATTCGTTTTAATTCTGACGGGTTATAGGTATGCATTCGGCACAAAAAATTGCTCGTTAAGCGGCGGACGTTGATAATCGCCAACGCTTTTGCGGGGAGGCAACTCAATAGCCTCTGGTGTCATATCTTCGTATGGAACTTTGCTGAGTATGTGGCGAATACAATTGAGCCGGGCCCTTCGTTTGTCGTTTGCCTCTACCGTGAACCATGGCGCCTCGGGAATATTGGTGCGTGAAAGCATTTCGTCTTTTGCACGTGAAAACTCCACCCAGCGATCACGTGACTCAAGATCCATTGGGCTGAGTTTCCACCGCCTAGCAGGATCCTCAAGTCTTGAACGAAAACGAACTTCCTGCTCCTCGTCACTTACTGAAAACCAATACTTAAGCAATGTTATGCCACTGCGCACCAGCATCCGTTCAAACTCAGGACAGGACTGCATAAACTCCTCAACCTGCTCAGGGCTACAAAAACCCATTACCTTCTCTACCCCGGCACGATTATACCAAGAGCGATCAAAAAGCACCATTTCACCAGCAGAAGGGAAATGCTCTACATAACGCTGAAAATACCATTGGCTTTTTTGCTGATCTGAGGGGGTACCCAGGGCGACCACCGTGCAGCCTCGGGGATTTAATGGTTCAGTTACCCGCTTGATCGTGCCTCCTTTGCCTGCCGCATCACGGCCCCCAAATAGCAGAACCATGCGATACCCAGTGTGTTTTATCCAATATTGCATCTTGACAAGTTCAACTTGCAGAATTGCCAATTCTTTCTCATAGAATTTGCGATCAAGTTTCGGGAGGCGCCCCTCGGAGTTTGTGGAGAAGTCATCCAATATTGGAGATGGCTGGTAGCGATCAGTTCTGTCAGATTTAGAAAAGAGCAAACTATTATTTGCCTTAAGTTTCTTTTTGCCTTTCTTTTTCTTGCGTTTTTCAGCATTCGCTAGCTTTGGGGAGAATAGGGGTTCGATTTGCTTTGAGACGTCTCCATTCATAGCCAAATTAGCAATATTTTTAAAATAAGATCTGCGCACGGCAACCGCAGCATCCATCGCTACAAGCTCTGTTTTCTATGGCTTTTCTTCCAGATCTGATCCATTTGCCATGAATCTATTTATCTACCGTTTTATGAATAAATGTGAGCTGGTGGCATCTGATACGGCTTCGTCAACAGCTTTTCCTCATTTTTAAACGAGGCGTGCCGCGCACACTGTCGACCCTTTTCCCTGCTTTAAGGTCATTATATCTGTCGTCCTTGCACTGCTTACCCATAAATCCGGTTAACTTATTCCAAAGATTGCAAAAATTGCAGAATTCTGCCGCTCCTTATAGGGGTGAATGGATTATTTATCAGTATGCCAAACGCTAATACAGAGTAGTTCACGAGGTGGAGCAGTTCAATGGTACACGAAAGGCTGTTGCAAGTGTCTCGCATGCATCACTTGCAGATACTCAATCCTTCACAAGCGATTTGGGTTCCTACGGTTGGCAGAGAGTATGTGATCTAACCTGCTGCCCGATCGTGTAGGGATTGCAATTGCAGACGATTGCGCTGCTTCAACTTACCAGCGCAAAAAAGCAGGGATTCACTGTGGCGATTAAACCTGATCTGCACTCAGGCCATCCGGTCTTCCATGCCGCTTGCTTTGCTCTTGCTATCGGTCTCGATAGTGCTCGAGCACTTGCCGAGACACGTTCAGTCCTGTAGCCGTCTCAAAACCCAGAAAGCCTGGGGCGCTGTTGACCTCGCAGATGTTGTAACCATCGTCAGCAAAGAGAAGGTCGACACCGGCGATGTCGAGATTCAAGGCGGCGGCTGATTCGCTCGCTAGTCGCTCCAGCTTTAGGTTGAGCGGAAATGCCTGCCCGTAACCACTCCGGCTGATGTTTGCTTTGAAACTGCCGTCGGTGCTGCTGGGCAGCATGGCGCCGATTACATGGCCACCAATCACCCACACCCGCAAGTCCTTACCGGGTCTTGTGCCGATATACTCCTGCAAAATCAAGCTTTGGAAGCGATCAAGCCCGGAGACCAGCTCCATCAGGTCATGGAAACTGACTGGGTCACGGCTAAGTATAACTCCGTTGCCATATGAGCCAACTAGCAGCTTGATGACACAGGGAAAGCCAATCCTTTGGCCACCGCGGCTAACGATTAGATCAATTTCTTCCGGTGCGATGGTCTCAAAGCGAATGTCAAGTGCGCGCGCCTATTCCCGCCATCTCGTCAACTCGTAGGGCTCGACCAAGCCGGTCGGTCGCTTTTGGAGCACCCAAAGGTTCATGCCTTTCTTATCTATAAGCCCACTTTTCTCGCGGCGTGGCCATGGCTCCAAGCCTGTGCAGCACAGATACATGCTGCAGGCGCAACAGGCAAAAATGCAGCAGCTCTGCTAAAGCTGAAGCACATTTGTCTCGATCAACTTGGTGATCGTCATCGGCAAGGTGTCGTTCCAGTTCTGGACCACTCCTACTCAAATATCCGCGTCGATCTGAGCACTCGTCATGGACGCGCCCATTGCCATTTCCCTGCCCTGTCCACTCTCAGCCGGCTGGGAGGTGGTCGAGCAGCGGCTGATCGAGCCGAGCCAAGGGGGCGGCTTCTCAGCCGGGGCCTACCGCCTAGAAGTTGATGAGTTATGGCTGCTGAGTGATGCTCCCCGCGGCAGCATCAGTCGCTGGCGTGGCTTTCGAGCCGGCGGACTGAAGGGTCTCATGCCGCTGCCTCCGCTACCGCTTAAGCAGCCGCAGCCCATGGACGGAGAAGGGCTGGTGGTTGAGGCCCAGCACTTTTGGGTAGCCACTGAGGGGCGGCAGCAACCTGCGCAACCCGCTGCGTTGCTCCGCTACGACATGGTCGCAGGTTCGCTTTTAAGTAGCCGGGAGCTGCCGCCAGATTGGCGCCTCCAACCCGACCGTGGACTGCGCAGCAATGGGGGCCCCGAGTCCCTGAGCCGTTCACCCGTAGACGGGGCCTTGCTGATGGCGGTCGAACAGCCGCTGCTGCAAGATCCACCCGATCGGGTACGGCTGCTGCGCTGGGCGCCTGATGCCAGCGGCGTCTTGCAACCTGTAGAGCTGCGCCCTCTCGCCCTGCCACCTGGAGGCTGGGGGCTCACCGATCTGCTGGCCAGTAAGCAGGGACTGCTTGGTTTATGGCGACGGTTTACGGCACCCGATCAGTGGCAGGCGCGACTAGTGCTGTATCCCGCCAGCGCCTTAACAACCAACGCAACCAGCAACGCTGATGCTCCCCCTGTAGCGCCACTGATCAGCTGGAATCTGCTGCAGCTCGGTCTGGCTCCAGATAATTGGGAAGTGCTTGTGGCGGCTCCGCCCCTTGGTGATGGTCGGCCAAGCTTGCTGCTGGCAACCGACGACAACTTCAATCCCCTGCAACGCTCACACCTTGCCCGGCTGGTGCCGCGCCAGCTGCCGGGCTGCTCAGCACCACCCCAGCAATGAAACAGCAATGAACCGCTCCGCGCTCAAACGCCGCCAGCTGCTCGAATTACTGGGCATCGGTGCTGGCAGCAGCGCCGCTGCCATGTTGTTGCCGCAGCTTGAGGTCCGCAGCAGCAGCACGGCGGCAGGAAATGCTGCCCTGCCCTTTGTGCCCGTGCGTGCACCTCTGCCCTTGCCTGCTGACGGTCTGAGCGCGGCAGAGCAACGGCGCATCTATCGGACGTTCAACGTCGACGACAAACTGCTGGTTCCCGAGGGGTACCGAGCCGAGCTGCTCGCTGTTTGGGGCGATCCTCTCGCCACGGGTCGCGTTGGCTTCAACAACGACTACCTCGCCTTTCAGCCCATAGCTGGCGGCAGGGCCTTGTTGAGCATCAACTTCGAATACATCAGTGCCCAGACCTGGTCGGCAGGCTTTTCAGAAGCCGTGGGCACCCCCCTGCCACTGGAGACTTTGCAGCAGGCATTGGCCAGCCGCGGCGGCAGTGTGGACGTGGCCAGCCTGACGGCAAGCGACCCGCTGCGGCCGCTGATCGAGGCCGTGGCCCGCGCCGCCATGGCCGATCTCGGCATCGGTGTGCTCGAGCTTGAGCAGGGGAGCTCAGGCTGGCACCGCAGCCGCGGCAGTCGCTACGAGCGGCGCATCGATGGCCTCAGCGGATTGAGTCAGCCGGATCAGGCGCTGCGCTGCAGCGGTCCGGCGGCGGCAGTGTTTCGCCACAGCCAGCCGCTTGGCTACCGAGACGGCCAAGGCGAGAGGATCATCGGCACCTTTGCCAATTGCGCCGGCGGCACCACCCCCTGGGGCACCGTGCTGAGCGCTGAGGAAAACTTTCAGTCGCAGGTGAGCGAGGCCGTCTATGCCGATGGCTCGGCGGCTTCCCCAGAAGCGCGGCCGTTCCGCTGGGATGGTGCACGCCTCGACGGACTCGGTAATCCCTTTGGGCTAGCCGGCAATAAGTATGGCTGGATGGTGGAATTCGACCCCTGCGAGCCAAGCCAACCTGCTGTGAAACACAGCCTGCTGGGCCGCTTTCGCCACGAAGCCGTTGCCGTTGTGGCCCGGCCTGGTGAGCCGCTGGTGGTGTACTCGGGTTGCGATCGCCACGGCGGGCACTTGTACCGCTTTGTCAGTGAGGGGCTGGTGCAAGATCCTCTCGATCGCACCAATTCGCGGCTGTTTGCAGCGGGGCGCCTGGAGGTGGCCCGTTTCAACGCCGAAGGCAGCGGCACCTGGATCGCCCTGGAGGCCGCTACTGCGGTCCAGCCGCAACCCCCCAGTCATTACGAGCGCTTTGGCTGGCAGCAACCAGCCGTGTTGCCCCACAGCGACCGCCAACGCAGCGGTAGTGAAGCGCTTAACAGCGATGCCGAACTCCAGGCCTACCGCAGCCGCTACAAAAACCTTGGCGATCTCTACCCATTGGGCGGCAATGACGGGGAGGCGCAGCTGCGCCAGCAGGGCGCGATCCTGATCGATGCCCATCTGGCCGCCAACGCCGCTGGCGCCACCGCCTGCCCCAGGCCAGAAGACACCGATATCGATCCGATCAATGGCGACCTGCTGATCGCTTTCACGGCGGCGGGCCGTGATGATGGTGGCTGCAGTGATCCGGCGGTCTTCCGCGGCCCCAAAGGCGAATTCCTCTGGCCCCACGGTTGGGTGATGCGCCTGAGCGATGGTGGCTCTGGCCGAGGGGCCAGCTTCCGCTGGCGGATGGTGGCAGCTGGCGGCCTGCCCTGGCAGGGGGGGCTTGGTTTTAGCCATCCCGACAATTTGGCCTTCGACCCATCCGGCAACCTCTGGCTGGTGACCGATCGCTCTGGTGGTTCAGGCCTCGATGTGTTCGGCAACAACAGCTGCTGGCTGCTGCCGCGCGCAGGCGCAATGGCGGGCCAGGCCCTCTGCTTTGCGATCGGTCCGGTGGGGTGTGAGCTGTGCGGGCCCTGCTTCGATAACGAGGCCCGCACGCTGTTTCTGGCGGTGCAGCACCCTGGCGAGGGTCAGGGAGTGCGCCAAGGCAAGGAGGTGGAAGCCCAAGCCCACAGCCTGGTGGACCGCAACGGTCAACGCTTTGAGCAGTTGCGCTGGGTACCGCTCGGCTCTAACTGGCCCTCCGGCGTACCCGCCCGGCCGCCCAGGCCCGGGGTTGTGGCGATCCGTCGACTCGATGGCAATCGCCTGCTGAGCTGATAGGTGGCCGCTCGGGTTATGGCGATGGAGGAACCTGAGAAGCGCTTCGTTGATAGTGCCTTTGGCCATCGCGCCTATTTAGATTACTGGTTAGGCAGAAGCCAATGGCAGCAATGGCCTGCCTACTGGTGTAGTGGATTGACACAGCATGTGAGTTTGGTATGTTTTGAAGACCATGCAAATTTCAAAATGATTACCGGCCCTGAGCTGCTCGCCAAAGTCAAGGATCTGGGCGATGTCTCCAAGTCTGAGTTGGTGCGCGAATGCGGCTATGTGAGTACCAAAAAAGATGGCGGCGAGCGCCTCAACTTCACTGCCTTTTATGAGGCCCTGCTTGGCGCTAAGGGTATGAACCTCGGCACCGATAGCGCCGGCCGGGGCACGGGCAAAGGTGGTCGCAGCCTTAGCTATGTCGCAACTGTTCAAGGCAACGGCAATCTGCTGGTGGGCAAGGCCTATACCGCCGTGCTCGACCTACTTCCCGGCGATGAGTTCGAGATCAAGATCGGACGCAAGCAGATCCAGCTGATTCCCTTAGGTGCCGTTGAAGAGGAGTGAGCTCGCCAAGGTTGTCCTAGGTGACCAGGGATTTTGTTTGGCGGTTGCGCAAGCATCGACTAACTTTTGCCCCTGCTCCCTTAGCCGTACGAAGACATCGAGCTCAGCTGGTCTGGCCGGCGGCAATCACAAAGGACCCTCGGTTTTCCTCGACCAGGGCCTGGGGAATCAGGGAGGGGTCAGCCATGGCCATTGATTGCACTATGAAGCCAGGTGACGAAGCCAGGGGTCTGGATAATTTTGGTTTATGGCGCTATGGAGCTGCTCCCCATTGGCTGCCGAAAGACCAGACCCTGCTATTGGCTTGCCAGCAGCTGATCTGGGGAATGTCCGCCTAGATGCTCGTGCACTGAGCAGCCAAAGGTCAGGGGGGTTGGGCTCATTGGTTCCGGTTCGGTAGCCGGTAATTAAACCCAGGCCACCAAAGCAGCGCCGATAGCCATCAGCACAACCCCGAGCCAGGCCTTGAGATCGAGCTGCTCACCTAGCAGCAGTACCGCCAACAGGGCAATCAGCACAACACTGAGCTTGTCGAGCGCCGCCACCCCAGCGACGGGCCCCAGCTGCAGGGCACGGCTGTAGCAGAACCACGACACCCCTGTCGCCAGAGCGGAGAGGGCGAGAGCGCCCAGGCTCAGAGCGGGCAGCTGACGCAGCTCCTGCCAATCGAGCCGGCCGCTTACCAGCAGCACCAGAGCCAGCACAATCGCCACGGCCAGGGTGCGAAACAGGGTGGCCATTGCCGCATCCACCCCCTGCACACCCACCTTGACTAATAAAGCGGTGACGGCTGCGGAGAGCGCGGCTGCTACGGCCCACAGCTGCCAGTTTTGCACGGGGCGTCTTGCATCGGGAAGCTGTGGAGAGAGGCTATTCGCGCTGGCAAGCCTTCTGTTTACAAGCCCGGCAAAAATATTGGGGGCTAGGGGATCCCCTGCGCTTTCACGGCCAGCTGGCTTCTGGGATCCGCATCAGCCGTATCGACCACCCTGGCGAATTTCTCGGCCGCTACAACTGATTGCCCTTTAGTCTGCAATCAGTAAATACAAATAATAGCCCTAAACACATCGCATTACGCCTTCTGCTGTAAGAGTAATTACCTGCCCGACTTCCTGATTGGCATTTTGGATAATATTTATTTTTAGATGCTGTGGATTTCGTGAAATCAAGGTCCCACTGATTGCGAACTATTGGAATGCCTCATAGACGGAATATTCGTGTAATTACCCTGTACAATTCTGACGACGACACGGCCATTTATTCTATTTGGTTGCGTCGATCCAATCCTTGTGGACCTTGGCCTGATGGCATCTGAGTCAGGGAGTTATGGCACTTCTTACACATTTCTCCTTGCGAAAAGTTTCCTTACGCAAGGGTGACAACCCCATGTTTACAACAGGTATGAGACCATAGCTACGCTTCCAACTGCACGCGAAAGCTATTATGTTTATGGGGTGCTTGAATGGAGTAAGCCGAATAAGCATTACGTGCACCGCAACCAGGCGGAGCTGATCAAATCCACCATCAAGGACAAGGGCAGCCACAAGGTGATCGA
>NZ_JBSYHW010000065.1:0-14099 GCF_056108345.1 Cyanobium sp. NIVA-CYA 375
TATCGACGCATTAGTCATGTCCTCAAGCCCCCGGATGTACTGATCAGAGGGGTGACAACTTTCCTGAAACTGGGGGATCGGATCTTCAGGTGGTTCGCACTGCGCCTGGATGGGAATATCCACCAGCTTTTTCACAGCCATGGCGGTTTCCGCCATCAGTAGCGCACCCCGGTCATCGCTGTTCGGGGTGCCGGTTGTCATCACAAGCTGCTTGATGCCATCCAACCGAACGGCGGCTTCTGCGACCTCCGCGATCTGCTCTGGTGTCTTGCGGACAATCGTGCGGGAATCTTCAAGGGATTGCTCGATGGCGCAGAACTGGCAGGAGTCGGTTCGATCGCGGAAGCGAATGCAGGTCTGAAGCAGGGTGGTGGCCAATACATCTCGCCCGTGTAGGAGCGCGATGGATCGATAGGGGGTGCCGTCGGCCGTGGAGAGGCTGTAGAAGGCGGGTTCGCTAGTGACGGCTACGGAACTCAGCACCTCACTGGCACGGCTGGTGAGTGCGATGCCGCCCTGTGGATCGGCCTCCAGGCTGTAGGGGGAGGCCTTTGATGCCGCGTTGTAAATGGGCACCATCACGGTGGCGCCATCGATAGTGATAGCCCGGTGATCGGAAGGACCAGCGCCTCCACGCCGACCTTTGTTACCAGGGAGTGCAGGGTCGGCAACGCCATGCACCTGCAGTTCCGTGATCAAGCGACCCAGTTCAGACATCACTCATCTCCTGGTTGAAGGTCATCAACTCCGTGGCATCGAGCGGCTCCGCAGCCATTCCCATGGCAGAAGCCTGTGCAGCGGGTGTGTGATTGATGCGAAGGCTCAGCAGATCAGGGCGGCTGTAATGCCCCACGCTGTCCATCATTCGCTTGCGTTTGGTGATCAAGGAACGATCCAGCTCGGCGATGGCGAGCCCTTCGCCATCTGGCAGTGGACCAGCCAGATAGCGCCCCTCGGGGCTGATCACAGCGGTGTGGCAGCCACCCTGAAACGCCTTGTGCAGAGAGGTGTCGGCCGTAATGGTGCTGTAGTCGTCGGGGTCGAGCCAGGCTGTGGAGCAGATCACAAAGCAGCCGGCCTCCAGCGCGTGATGCCGCATGGTGACGGCCGTCTGTTCGCTGAAGATCTGGCCCACCAGGGAGCCCGGGAACTGAGCGCAATGGATCTCCTCGCCTTGGGTCATCAAGGAGAAGCGAGCCAGGGGGTTGTAGTGCTCCCAGCAAGCGAGAGCACCCACCTTGCCGAGGCTGGTGGAAACCACCTTCAGACCAGCTCCATCCCCTTGCCCCCACACCATGCGCTCGTGGTAGGTGGGTGTGATCTTGCGGCGTTTGAGCACGATTTCGCCGTTGGCATCGATTAAGAGCTGGGTGTTGTAGAGACTGCCGCCATCGCGTTCGTTGATTCCCAGCAAGACGTGCATGCGGTATTGACGTGCTGCAGCAGCAATGGCATCCGTTGCTGGACCAGGGACAGTGACAGCCTGCTCGTAAAGCGCCAAATGGGAGCGTCCCATCAGCACGGCAGGCTCGACGAACGAGAAGTACGGGTAATAGGGGAGGAACGTCTCGGGGAAAACGATCAGCTCCACCCCTTCGCCTGCCGCCTCTTCCATGGCCGACAGCACCCGCTGAACTGAGCCTTTAAGGCTGAATAAAACCGGGCGGATCTGAGCTGCAGCAACCTTGATCGTGTTGACCATTTCGGCAGAAGGCGCAGTGAATCAGAGGGTCCAGGTGTCGAGAATGAAGGCATTCTCCTTGCGGTGCATCAACACGATGTCGAGAACATCGAGTGGATTGACGGGCCGGATTCCAGGCATCAGAGCGCCTTCGCCATGGCCGTAAAGAGCCTGCAATGCAAACCGGCAGGCATACACCTTGCCGCCCTGATCCATGAACTTCTGCAGACGTGCATTGAAGTTGAGATGGCCATCGAAGGCTGCATCACCAAGCTTCGGGAAACCGCGCTGAACGCCTAGCGTGACACCAGGGCCGTAAAGGAGAATCGATGTTTCAAATCCCTTGTTAATCAGGCGACTTGCCTGGAGCAGGTTCACAAGGCCGATCGAGCCCTCGAAGGCCACCGTGTGAAAAGTGATCAGTGCTTTTTCGCCCGGTTCGGCTTTGACGTCGGGAAAGACCTTCTCCTCGTAATCAACCAGAAAATCGCCCGGCTCGTTTGCAGGACGGCTGACAGCAGGCATGAGTGAATGTGAGGACAGGTGCATATTGAGCATTGCCTTTTGAGGTGGGGCTCAAATGTCGCCGATGCCACCAAACGTGCTTATTCGCTGAGACTCATGTTGCATTAAGCGGTTTCGTGCGCATCGATACAGACATCAACAGTGAATGCATTTAAGATAAAAAATTAAAGTTGCTGCCGCTTTGAACCGATACTCTCAGGCTCGGCATCTCAGTGTTGTGGTTGTAGGTGGTGGCCAGGCAGGACTTTCTGTTGCGCATGCTCTGCAGAAGCGAGGCGTCACACCAGTAGTGCTCGAAAAGAACAGGGTTGGTTACGCCTGGGATCAGCAGCGCTGGGATTCTTTCTGCTTGGTAACCCCCAACTGGCAGTGCCGTCTGCCGGATTTTCCTTATGACGGCCCAGACCCGGAAGGGTTCATGGTGAAGTCCGAGATCGTTGCCTACCTGCAGCGCTTTGCTGCGTTTGTCGCTGCTGATGTGCGTGAGGGTGTGAGCGTCGAACGGCTCGTGCACAACGGCACTGGCTACCGCTTATTCACATCTGAGGGGGAGATTCTTGCCGATCATGTTGTGGTGGCCACGGGGGGCTATCACGCCCCTCGCCGGCATCTGGAATCACCGCGTCTGCCTTCATCAACGCTGCAGCTCGATGCCCGTGAGTACCGATGTTCCGCATCACTGCCAGAAGGTCCGGTTCTGGTCGTAGGTAGCGGCCAATCAGGCGCCCAGATTGCGGAAGATCTGTTCCTCGAAGGCCGTGAAGTTCATCTGAGCGTAGGGTCCGCGCCACGCTCACCCCGGCGCTATCGCGGCAAGGACACGGTGGATTGGCTGGATCGCATGGGCTATTACTCCATGCCGATCGGTCAGCATCCGGATCCGCGAGCCGTGCGCACTAAAACCAACCACTACCTCACAGGACGTGATGGGGGCCGGGAGATTGACCTACGGGCTCGCGCCCTGGAGGGGATGCATCTGCATGGAAGACTCCGCTCGATCACGGCTGATCAGATCCGGTTTGGCGATGACCTGGCGACCAACCTCGACCAGGCCGATGCGGTGTACTGCCGAATCCGAACCAGCATCGACAACTGGATCGCTAAGGAGGGCATTGAGGCCCCGGAAGAAGCTGCCTATTCGCCTTGCTGGCAGCCCGGACCGGGCGAGGATCCGGGTCTCGACCTGCGGTCCAAACCGCTGGCGGCTGTGATCTGGTGCACCGGCTACAGCAGTGATTTTCACTGGATCGACGTGCCTGTGTTTGACGGCTCTGGTCATCCGGCCCATGACCGCGGCATGACCCAGAGCCCGGGTCTCTATTTCCTTGGCTTGCCCTGGCTGCACACCTGGGGCTCGGGCCGCTTCTGCGGCGTGGCCGATGACGCCGAACATTTGGCCAGCATGATCACGCTGCGTCTGCAGCGACGCGATGCAAGCCAAGAACGGTTGGAATGCACGGCGTTATTGGGGTCTTGATGCTGCCCTGCTGATTCATCACAACCAGGTACAACCACTATCTGCCTGATTGCCAGGCTGAGAGATCCAGAGGCCATCTGATGCGTTGGCAGAACCTGTGATGTCCAAACCGCTCTGCAGGATCGGCTGTGCAACGCGCGATCGACCACTGCATCTCACGCCAGAACCTGATCGCCTCGTCACGGCGGTTGGGCAACCGGCTCAGGCGAATAGACCTCCATTGCACCTAGAGGGAGGAGCAGCTCAAGGTCCTGATATTTCCCGCATGCCGTCCCCCGATCAGATCTTGCGCAAGCGCTTCTTGTTGAGGTGATGCACCGCATGCATCACCACGCCAAATAGCCCTGAGCGATCAAAGGCCTCCAGGTCCAAAGGAATTGCTACTTCGCCTGGCCGCACGGGTTCAAGCAACCACTGCTCCCCCTGCCGCAAAAGCGGCCGCATTAGAAAGCTGCCCTGGTGGGCAACGACGACGACATGGCCGGAGCAGGGTTCAACGCTGCGGTCAATCACCACCAGGTCGCCGTCGTTGATCCCGTGCTGGCGCATGCCATTGCCGCTGGCCCGCATGTAAAAGGTGCAGACCGGGTTGGGAATCAGGGCGGCATGGAGATCCAACCCATCACCCAAGGAACCCAAGCAGAAGGGCACAGGCTCGCCAACAGGCAGGTCGGCCAAGATCAAACCAGCAAAGGCAGCAGTACAGCTGTTCTACTCCTGGCGAGGTGAGGTGGGCGGTTCAGCCTCTACCAACACAATCAAATCGCCGGTGGCAGGGTGCTTGAGGTCTGGGGCCATCACTGCACCGTAGAAAGCCATTGGCGATTGGCTGCCAAGCCGCAGCCCTATCCAGAGCAAGCGGAACAAGGGCAACCCCAGGTGGATTGCTCGATGGATCGTCTGCCAGGTGGCTCAGTTTTCGTGTCGCCTCTGGCTCAGTTTTCGATGTCGCCTGAAAGCCGCTAGGCGCACCTCACGGTGCGACACCGGCATGGCGCTGATCTCGAGCTGCCTGGCAGCAGCGCGGACTGAAATGCATTCCCGGAGCATGAACTGGTGCTTTTGATGGCCGTGGTTGTGCCATTGGTTGCGCGGCCCTGTCGCCTTCTGCGCTGGCGGAGCGGTCCGGTCCGATCAGGCTGGCGGGCAGCACTTTCAGCTAACGCCATGCTCCGCATCCACGGCGATCGCAACAGCCTGCTGGCGGCCCTTGCTGCCCACTGGGACGACCAGCAACTGCAGATCCCACCGCCGCTCAAGCCGCAGGTGCGGCCGATCCGCCGCCTACCAGGCCTGCTGCGCTGAACTGCCCTGGCAGCAATAGATGGATAGGGCCTCACTCCACCCTGCTCAGCTGCTGGCGCAGCGACGGGACCGATCCCAGCGGAGGTCCGACGTCAGGAGGGCCTCAAACTGGAGAGGACCGGAGCAAGCCCTCCCCTCGTAACCGATCAATCTGCTGCAAGCCATCCGCCAACGGAGGTGCCAACCTGGATGCCATCAGTCCTTCAGTTGGAGAGCGCCGGTGGGAATCGCGATCGAGCTCAGTGACCAACAGGCCCAGGCCTTGAGCGAAACAGCACGCCGGCTCCACGTCAGTGAGGCCGATCTCGCTTCTGCTGCAGTGCGGGATCTGGTTGCTCGGCAATCGGTTGATTTCCAGACCGCTGCGGATCGGGTGCTCAACAAAAACCAGGAGCTCTATCGCCGGCTGGCCTGATGCGCTGGCTGAGCCTGGCGGAGGTGCTGGAGCTGCATCGTCGCTTGATCGAGCAAAGCGGAGGCATGCCCGGTCTGCGGGACCTGGGCCTGCTGGAGTCCTCCCTCGCCCAGCCCCACCAGAGTTTTGGCGGTGTTGATCTCTACCCAGGACTGAATGCCAAAGCCGGAGCGCTGGGGTTCTCCCTGATCCAGAACCATCCCTTCGTGGATGGCAACAAGCGGATCGGCCATGCCGCCATGGAAACAACCCTCGTGCTGAACGGCGTCGAGTTGACCGCCACAATCGATGCTGCCGAGGCCGTTGTTTTGGCAGTGGCCAGCGGCGAGCTTGATCGCGAGGCCTTCTCGCGCTGGGTCGCAGATAACCAGCAGACGACCGAACCGTTCTGATCCGTATCAGCAACCTTCGGAGTTGGTGTTCCTGCAGTGACTAGGGAGGAGGGCCTCACCCCGCTCCCACCAGCTGCAGCCGCAGAGTCTCAAGAGCCTTCTTCTGGGCCCGCTGCGCCGCTAGGCGCACCTCACGGTGCGACACCGACATGGCGCTGATTTGCAGCTGCTCTGCTGCCTGCCGCAGCGAGAGGCCCTCAAGGATGGTGAGCCGCAGGGCCGTGGCTTGAGCTGCAGGCAGCTGATCTACTAGCTGCTCCAGCGCCAGATCATCAGCGGGCCCGGCTGCTTCTTGCTCTGGGGCCGCCAGCTGATCGAGCAGGCACGGCTCGCCAGCGGCGTGGCCATCAAGGCTGATGTGACCCAAAGGGCACTGACCCTGCTCATGCAGCCGGCGTGGAACGCGCACCAGCCGCACCCCATCGCGCAGGTGATGCTGCAGGGCACCTGAGATGCAGCGGCGCAGATAGGGCTCAGCTGGCTCACCTGCTTTGCAGCGCAGCACTGAACGAAGCAGTGCTTCTCTAGCTACTTGGATCAGATCCTCCCGCTCAACCAAAGGGAAGAAGCGGCGGGCTACAGCTGAGGCAACGGCATCAGCCAGGGAGAGGTGCTGGAGCACCAGGGCATTGCGGGCACGGAGAGCAGAGCGGGAAAGCGGGGCAGCCATCTGGGGACGGCAGAGAACCCCACCCCCAACGGCCAGCCGCAGGGATGTGACAAGGACGCCCCAACGGGGCGCATGGCCTGATCCTTGGCGCAGCGCGAGGAATGGACGAGGGATTCAGGTGGGTGTTTGACGGCCTGGTGGCGACTCGCCCTACTGCTCCCGCTACGGCTGAAAGGTCCCAGCCCTAGGGATCTGCCAGCACGGCCTGCATCGAATGCCCAGTTGACACTGCTGCAAGGAAGCTGATGCCGGCATGGCCATTAACGGGAAGCGGCAATCCCAGCCTCCTTTTTCGCACGAGAAATAGCTGCAAAGGAGATTGGGCGGGCAACAGTGAGTTCGCTGCGAATCACGGCCATGCAACTGATCCAACTGGAGCGGGACGACTGGAACTTCTTCTGCCCGGCTACCGGCCAGCTGGTCTTTAAGGAGACGGGCGAGCCCAATGCCTCAACGGTGCGTGGCTTCTGGTGCCATGAGGTGCCGGATGAGCCCGAACTGCTTTGCGACGAATTGCAGCCCCAGTGGGCTGCCCATGTCGCCATTCAGGACGCGCTCGAGGACGGGGTCGACGTGGCGACCTTCCTAAAGAGCGTGGACAAACCGAACTGGGTGGCCTTTGAGGTCACCAGCTGCGGCTTTGCTTGTGGCCCTGTGAGCAGCACGACCTGGACGGTGCTTGACCTGAACTGCCCGGCGGAGTGATTTCAATGCGCTCTGCTGATGGCCCTGCCATGGGCAAACCATTGCGAATCGGCAGCAATCTTTCAACCTATGCAATATCTGCATGGAGATTCTGTTTTGCAAGGGGAATAGCTGACATCAAGATTGCTGGCCATAGCGTTCATGGCAGAGAAACACCACAGCGAAACGCTTTTTTGGCTTCCACCACAGCCATTCCAGTGCCAAGATCAGCCAGGACCTGCCAGCTGATCGCCTTGGCCCGCTCAGCCCCCAAGGCGCATCGCTACTGCCTGAGCTTCACCTCTGCAGGCCTGAGGCCTGAGCTCGCGGCTGTGATTGCCGGCATCCACCAGGAGGAGCAGGGCGACTGGGCCCGCACCAAGGCCGCAGTGCTGGAACGCAACGCCCTGCAGGCCCGATCGGCCAGCAGCGGCAAACGCCTGGAATTGGAGCTGCGCCAGCGGCTGCAGTGCTTGACCACTTCACAGCTTCAGCTGCTGGCACGAGGAACGAGCGATGAACGCAATGCGATGGCCTGGCTGGCGGTGCTCAAGCGCATTGAGATCGCAGCCGATCTGACGCGCGAGGTGTTGCTGGGCAAGCTCAGCAGCCTGGATCCGGTACTGCGCCGTTCAGACATGGCGGCCTTTTACGAGGACTGCGAGCGGGATCACCCAGAACTGACGGCCCTGGCACCTTCCTCTCAGCAGAAGGTGCGATCAGCGCTCCTGCAGATGCTCAGGGATGCCGGGCTCCTGAGCGGCAAGGCGGGTAAAGGGGGAACGCTTGGCACGGTGCAGCGGCCGCTTATCTCGCCGCAGGTGCAAGACGTGGTGGCCAGCGACGACCCGGCGCTGCTGGCTGGATTCTTGCTGCATGCTCCGGCCATGCCCGCCAAAAGCCGGAAGCCAGCGACCTCGCCAGAGACGGCATCCAAGCCAGTGGCGAAACCTGCAGTGCACGCCCCCGCTAAGCCGAAGGCGAAGGCTGCTTCAAAACCAGCGGCCAAACCCAAGGCAGCTGCCAAGCCTGCAGCCAAAAAGGCTGCGCCAGCCCAGAGGGCGAAAGCATGAGCAGCGTTACAGGCCTCGACAAGCGCCTGCAGGAGGTGCTCACCCGCCCTGAGTTCCTGGAGATGCGGGGGGTGGCCAAGGAGGTGCCGATCTTCATTCAGACCTACAGCCCCGCCGATGAAGACCAGCTGCGGTTGGTGGTTAAGGGGGCTGAACAGTTCCTGCGCAAGCAGGGCCTGCGGGTGAAGCAGGTGGACCTCTTTGAGCTGGTGCTGCAGCTGCTGGAGGCCAAGGGCTACCTCGATGTGGTGCTGCAGGAGGAGGCCGGCTGGAGCAAGAGCGACCTATTTGACACCCTGCAGAACGTGGCCGAACCCACCGCAGCGCTGGTGCCAAAGCTGATGGAGGCTCTGGGCGATGACACCCAGATCAGCCTGATCACTGGTTCAGGCCGGGTCTACCCCTTCCTGCGTACCCACACGATTCTCGAAGCGCTGCAACCGGCGATGGTGCGCCACCCGGTGGTGATCTTCTTCCCCGGCGAGTACTCCCAGGACGCCGACGGCGGCTCCTACCTGCGCCTGTTTGGCACCACGACCGCCAGCAAGATCGAAAACCCTCATTACCGCGCCACCAACCTCGACTACTTCGACACCAAGAGCTCATGACTGCCACCACCATCAAAGAGCTCTTCTTCAAGCCGGTTGATCGCCCAATCGATGGGGTGATCAAGGCCGATGACGAGCGGCATCTGCAGGTCGAGCTCGACGAGTACGTGATCACTCGGGAGGTGAGCAAGGGCCTGGGCGCCTTCATCGATGCCTACCTGCACAACCCCACTGCCAATGGTGTGTGGATCTCGGGGTTCTTTGGTTCGGGTAAGTCGCACCTGCTGAAGATGCTCTCGCTGATGCTCGATGGCGATAAACGCGTCTCCTCCGAACAGCCTGGCGAGCAGAGCAAACGGCCGGTTGAGATCCTGCTGCCAAAGGTGGAGGACGAAATCCTCCGCGCCGATCTCAAGAAGGCAACTGCGATCCCGGCACGCAGCCTGCTGTTCAACATCGATCAGAAGTTCGATGGCATCGGCGGCACCCACGAGGCACCGATCCTCGAGGTGTTCATGAAGGTGCTCAACGAGCTGCAGGGCTACTACGGCAACCAGGGCTATGTGGCCCAGTTCGAGCACGACCTCAACAAGCGCGGTCAGTTCGAAGCCTTTAAGCAGACCTACGAGCGGGTAAACGGCCGCAGCTGGGATAACGACCGTGATGCGCTAGCCACGGTGACCAAGCGCAGCTTCGCGAAGGCCTACGCCGAGCAGTTCGGCGGCAGCGAAGACGACGCCATCAAGGTGATTAATGACGCCAAGGACAGTTACCGCCTTTCAATCGAGGGCTTCGCTAGCCGGGTCAAGGAGTATCTAGCTAGCCAGCCGCCGGGCTTCCGGCTCAACTTCTTTGTCGATGAGGCCGGCCAGTTCATCGGCCAGGAGCGCAGCCGGCTGCTCAACCTGCAGACCGTGGTGGAGAGCCTGGCGAGCGCCACTGATGGGCGGGCCACCGTGTTCATCACCTCCCAGGCCGACCTGGAGGGAATCCTCGGCCAGGTGAAATTTGAGCAGGCCGACGACCTGAGCAAGATCCAGGGCCGCTTCAAGACCAAGCTCACCTTGGCCAGCGCCGATGTGCAGGAGGTGATTCAGCGGCGCCTACTGGCCAAGACCCCGGATGAGCCGGAGCAGCTGATCAACATCTACGAGCAGGAGAGGGAGAACTTCACCACCTTGTTTCGCTTCAGTGATGGCTCGATACAGCTCAAGGGCTGGGGCGACTGTCAGAGCTTCTGCGGTCTTTACCCCTTCCACCCCTATCAGCTGAGCCTGTTCCAGCAGGCGATCCAGAGCCTGGCGACCCACAGCATTTTTGAGGGCCGCAACATGGCGGTTGGTGAGCGCTCAATGCTCTCGGTGTTCCAGCAGGTGGCGATGGCCATCAAGGAGCTGCCCGTGGGGCGGCTGGCCAGCTTTGACCAGCTTTATGACGGCATCAATGAGGTGATCCGAGGCGATAAAAAGCAGACGATGGTGACGGCCCAAAACCAGGTGGGCGAGCTGGAGCTGCGCATCCTCAAGGCGCTGTTCCTTTTGAAGTGGGTGCCGCAGTTCAAGAGCACGGCCCGCAACATCGCCATCTTGTTAATCAGCGAGCCCAGCTTCGATATCCGGGCCCATGAGCAGGCGGTTAAAGATGCCCTGATCAACCTGGAGAGCCAGAGCTACCTGCAGCGCAGCGGCGAGATCTACGAGTTCCTCACCGATAAGGAAAAGGATGTCGAGCAGGAGATCAAGCGCACCGAGGTATCGGATTCAGAGGTGATCAAGGCGCTGCACCGGATCGTGTTTGACGACGTGCTGCAAAGCAACAAGATCCGTTTTGCCGATAACGGCAACGACTACTCCTTTGCCCAGAAGATCGACGACGGCTTGATCAAGGGCAAAGAGGGCGATGTGGTGGTGAACCTGGTGACACCAGAGCACCCCAACTACGGCAGCGAGGCGATCCTCCGTAGCCGCAACATGGGTGGCACCGAACTGATGGCGGTGCTGCCGGGCAAGGAGCGGCTGCTCGATCAGATCCGCAGCCAACTCAAAACCGACCTTTACATCCGCCAGAACAGCGGCAGCGAAGACGAAACCCTCAACGCCATCTTGGCGATCCGGGCCAAGCAGAACGGCAGCCGCCGCCAGGAGATCACCCGGCTAGCGGAAGAGCAACTGCGGATGGCCGTGCTGGTGGTGAATGGCCAGACTCTCTCGGTGGGAGAAGGTGACCCCAAGACCCGTTTCAGCAAGGCCTACCAGGAGCTGATCCGCTCGGCCTTCCCCAAGCTGAAGATGGTGCACGGGGCCTTCAACGAGACCACCGTGGCGGCGGTGGTGCGCGACCAGGACGACCTGCTTGATGGTCTAGCGGTGCAGCTGTCAGAGGCCGAGCAGGAAGTGCTGGTGGAAGTGGAAAGGAGCAAAAATCAAGCCGAGCGGCTGAGCGCAGAAGCGCTGGTGCGCAAGTTTGAGGGGCGCCCCTATGGCTGGAGCAACTGGGCCACCCTCACCTTTATTGCGCGGCTTTACCGGCTCGGAAAGCTGGAGCTGCGGGAGAAGGAGCTACTCAGCAGCGTGGAGGTGATCGAGGCGCTCACCAACAGCCGCAAGCTGGGCGGCGTGAGCGTGCGCAAGCAGGAGGTGTACGACACCAGCACGGTGAATGCGCTCAAACGCTTCCACCAGGAGCTGTTCAACACGCAGAGCCTGGGCACCGATGCCCGCAGCACCTGCGAAGCATTCCGCATGGCGATGGCAGAAGAAGCCCAGGACCTGCGGGAGATCGCAGCGCAGTCCGCCAACTACCCATTCCTGGCTGCCGTTAAGCCCTGGGCCGAGCAGGCAGAAGCAATGGCCAAGAAAGACGACGGCTACCTGCTTAACCAGCTGGACAGCTTCAAGGCCAGCTGGCTGGATGCGGAGGAAGACCTGATCACCCCCCTGAAGCAGTTCCTCAACGGCAACCAGAAGACCGTCTACGACGAAGTGCGGGCGTTTGAACTGCGCTACGGCGATGAGTTCGCCGATCTGCCGGGCGAACAGGTGAGGCCGCTGCGAATGCTGCTGGAGAGCGATAAGCCCTATGCCGGCGGCCTGATCCACCAGGCCAAAAGCGCAACAGTCGAACTGCAGAAGCAGCTGGGCGAGCGACTGGCGGCGGCCAAGGCCAAGGCCCTGGAGGAGATCAGCGAGCAGGAAGGCCGGCTGAAGGCAACGGAAGATTTCCAGAACCTCGACACCAGCCAACAGGAGCAGGTGCTGGCGGCCACCGCAGCGGCCAAAACCGATGTGGAAGCCGCGAGCCAGCCAGGACGGGCCTTGCTGCGGGTGAGCCGCTACCGGAACGATGAGGTGCCCAAACAGCTGCAGCGGATGGCGGCCTTGGTGGCACCGCCGGACAGACCAACGCCTGAACTGATCAAGGTGGTTCCGGCTTCTGCTTTGAAGGTGAACTGCCCACTGAGCCAGATCACCAACAGCCAGGAGCTGCAGCAGTGGCTCGATGCCCTACGGGCCTCAGCTCAGGCAGAGCTTGAGCAGGGCCACCGGATCAGTCTCTGAGCCCAGGTTCGCTTCCATCCCACTCGTTTCTCTGATCCTCAACTGATCCATGCCCGTCAACACCGCCGCCCTGAAAACCTTCGCCCCGGCGATGCGGCGGCAGCTGATCGAGGCGGTGGGTCGCAAGCTGGATCTGCTGCTTACCAGCCAGACCCCAGACACGCTCGGCACCTACGCCAAGCAGATCGAAGAGCTGCGTGAGCAGGAAGCCGAGAACCGTGAACAGCTGCTGGATCGGGTGGCTTACACCTGGTTCAACCGGCTGTGCGCTCTGCGCTATCTGGATGCCATGGGCTGGCACCCGTTTGGATGCAAGGTGTTGATGCCGGCAGCTGAAGGCGAGACCCAGCCGGAACTGCTCAAGCTAATGCGAGCGGGCAGCCTGCCAGCGGCGTTGCAAAGCCATACCGATCAAGGCAGGTTGCATGGCTTGCTGGACGGCCAAGTTCAAACTGCTATTGCCGGAGCAGATCCACAGGGTGAGGTGTATCGAGAACTGGTGCTTGCGGTGTGCCGCTCCTATCACCAGTTGATGCCCTATCTGTTTGAGGGGCTTGATGACGCCACGGAATTGTTGCTTCCAGACGACCAAATAACGGACAGTTCGATTGCAGGAGCCTTTCGCAGCCAAATCAGCGAGAGCGATTGCGAAGATGTAGAAATCATCGGCTGGCTGTATCAGTTCTATATCTCCGAAAAGAAAGATCAGGTGATTGGCAAGGTTGTGAAGTCGGAGGACATTCCGGCTGCCACCCAGCTATTCACGCCCAACTGGATCGTGAAATACATGGTGCAGAACTCGCTGGGGGCCCAGTGGCTGGCCACCTATCCGGCTTCAGCACTCAAGGGCCAGATGGAGTATTACATCGAGCCCGCTGAGCAGACGGATGAGGTGAAAGCCCAGCTGGCTGCAATCACGCCCGTTGCGCTCAATCCCGAAGAACTCACCCTGATCGATCCTGCCTGCGGTTCAGGCCATATTTTGGTGGAAGCCTATGAGCTGTTCAAGGCGATCTATCTTGAGCGCGGCTATCCACAACGGGAGATTCCGCAGCTGATACTAGAGAAGAATCTGTTTGGTCTCGATATCGACGAGCGGGCGGCTCAGCTGACCAGCTTTGCACTGATGATGAAGGGCCGAGGCGATGATCGACGGCTATTTGAGCGCGGGATCCAGCTCAATGTGATGGCGCTGGTGAACAGTGATCAGCTGGATGTGGAGGCGTTGTCAAATGCCGTCAACCTTGCGGACCATGGCCTGAAGCTGGCGGACCTTGTGGAGCTGAAACAGCTGTTTGAACACGCCACCACCTTTGGGTCATTGATTCAGGTGCCCGAAAGGTTGGCAGAGAAGTTACCGACGATTAGGCGGTTGAGTGAGCTGAAGGGGCAGGACATGCTTGTAGCGAAGGCGCTGAAGACTTTAGAACCGCTGGTGCGGCAGGCTGAGTTGCTGGCGGCTCAATACGATGCGGTGGTAGCGAATCCGCCATACATCGGGAGTAAGTACCACATTCCAAACCTGAAGAAGTTCCTTCAACGCAACTACATAGGCTACGAGAAGGACGTCTTTTCCGCATTTATCAACCGCAACCTCGTATTCAGCAGGCCAAGCGGGCGCTTGGGCTTAATGTCACCACAGGGGTGGATGTTCCTTAAGTCCTTTGAAGTGCTGCGGGGCCACTTGCTCGAGTCCAAGACACTTCATTCGCTCATTCAACCTGAGTATCACGCATTCTTCGATTCGGCATATGTATCTGTCTGCACCTTTG
>NZ_JBSYHW010000066.1:0-13798 GCF_056108345.1 Cyanobium sp. NIVA-CYA 375
CTCCAAGATTTGATTTCAAAGGCGATCAGGGCTGGCGATCAAGCGTATCGCTTGGCGCCGGTGTCGATCGGATATTCAGCTTTTCGTGAGTACTACTCAAGTACTGGGCAGTCATCCGTGAATGCCATGAGAGCCATTAACGCAATGAATACGACGGCTAATCTATGCTCTATTTCTGCAACGGAAAGCGCCGCTCTTCGGGCCGGTGACCCAGAGGCCATCGCGTTGATCGCCGGGCTTCAGCTTGCACTGCAAGTCACTCCTGCGGATTGCGCAAAGCATCAATGGAAAGGTTATTGAAGTAGCTACTCAGGCTGCATCGAATTCTGTAGATCCTTTCGATCTGTATTTACTCCATTGTTTTGCCCATTGTCGGTTCCTGCTTGTGAGCGCCATTCTCAATGGCATACCTCCGCTATTCACTGGAAGCCCGTGGCTTGACTTCTTATCGTTTGGTGCCTATGGAAGTTGATGCATTAGTTGATTTCTTGTGTATAACTTTTAGCAGTCTCTTGTCTCGATCTCTCCGACTCTTGCTCTTGCTAGCCGGTCTCGATTGCCAGCAGCAGTGAGGGGCATCGGGCCGGCGCACACCCACCGCATTCCTCGGCCAGTCCTCACGCCGCGTCAAGGATCGGGCCAGGCGCCCCCAGGGGCGTTCTTGCCGCGGCGCTGCGGCCGGCCGGTGGGGGTGGGGTTCTTCGCCGTCTCCCAGATGGCTTCCCTCGCTTCCCCGTCCCTCCGCCAGAAGCCGGCAGGCTTAGCCCTCAGCCGTTCTGCCCTCAAGGCCCGTGATGCCCTGGTGCTGGAGCACCTTCCCCTGGCTGATGGCATTGCCTCCGCCACCGCCCGGCGCCTGTTCCCGCTGGTGGAGCGGGAGGACCTGATCCAGGTGGCCCGAGAAACCCTGGTCCGCTCTGCTCCCCGCTGCAGAGCGGGCGAACCTCCAGCGCCCTATCTGCGCCGCTGCATCACCGGTGGCCAGCAGCGCCAACTGCGCGATCGGGTGCGGCTGGTGCGCGTTCCCATCGCCTGCATGAGCAGCGCTGCTGTTCGCTGGGGCACTTCAGCCTTGATGCCAGCGCTGATGGCGAGCCGTGCCTACTCGATCAGCTGGCTTCCCCTGAGCCCGAGCCAGCTTCCGGCTGGGCCGAGCAGCAGCTGGCGCTAGAGCAGCTGGTCGAACAGCTGCCCGCCGCCCAGGCCACGGCTCTGAGGCTCACGCTCCTGGAGGGTCTGTCGCTGCGGGCCGCAGCCGCGCGGCTCCAGATCAGCGCCATGTCGGTGCAGCGGGCTCAGAAGAAGGCCATCGCTTCCCTGCGGCTCCATTTGGAGGCGTAGGGCCTCTATGCCTTTCCAGAACATCCGGTCCTGGAAAGGCTTGCTCCGGGCCTCTCCAGTCTGAGGCCTTCCTGTCGTCAGGCCTCTGCTGGGATCGGTCCCGTCGCTGCGCCGCTCTCGGCGCCGATCGTCATGGCCACACGCTCTGCTGCAGGCATCCCGGCTGCTGCCGAATCACCGTTCTGCCGCCCTGAGGAAGATCCCTTCCTGTTGCTGGAATCCACGCTCCGCTCCGTGCAGGAAATCCTTCTGCGTCGGCGGGGCTTGCCGCTGCGGCGCATCTGGATCGAGCAGCCCTATGGAGAAGAGGAGATCACCCTGCTCGAGGAGGAGGTAATCCCGGCAATCCAGCAGTGCCTGGCCCGCATCGATGAGCTCGATGAGCGGCTGCTGGCCGAGCAGGAGCTGCTGCGGCGCTCCCAGCTCGAGGCGCAGCGCCAGCTGATGCTGGCCTGAGCCCATCCAGGCCCGGCGGGCGTGATCAGCACGCAGCGCCGGGCCTCAGCTCAGCACGTACACATCGCCGCTGGTTTGATCCAGGTACAAGTCACCCGGCACAGATCCGGGCACGGTTGTGGGTGCGCCACTGCCGGTGAACCAGCCGGTGCCGCGGTTGCCCTGGGGCCCGGCAGGACCCTCCACCCCCTGCAGGCCCTGGGGGCCGGGCTCTCCCTGCAGGCCTTGCGGTCCCTGTGGGCCGGCGATGCCTTGGGGTCCCTGGATCGAACCCCCATCCACCCAGGTGCTGCTGGTGGCGTCCCAGACGCGGAAGGAGTCATCCGCCTGCACGATGTAGGCATCCCCCTGGGCGGCATCGGCGGGCAGATCCGCCACCGTGGGCACATGCCCCTTGAAGGTGATGCCCAGGCCCGGAGCACCCTGGATGCCCTGCTGGCCCTGCGGTCCTTCCGGGCCGGCAACACCCTGCATACCCGCTGGTCCCTGTGGGCCTTGCACGCCCTGGGCGCCATCGGCACCGGGTTGGCCCTGTACCCCCTGAGGTCCCTGCAGGCCGGGATCCCCTTGCGGGCCCTTGAGCGAACCGGAGGGAATCCAGGCCATGGAAGAGCAACGGCCCTGTGGCCGGCGAGAGCACACCCCCTATTGCCGTTGTTGCGCTGGGGTGAGCGCAGCTCAGTGCTGCAGCACCTGCCACCAGGAGCCGCGCAGCACCGTCACGGCTGTGCCGGCCACTTCTGAGCGGAAACGCAGGCTGAGGTTGCCGGCATTGGCGCCGTTCTCCACCGTGCCGCTCACCTGGGCCCTGAGCACTGAACTTCCGGCGGAGGTGGTTCCGATCAGGGGCGTGTCGTAGCTGCTGGCGGTGAGGTTGCGAAAGCTGGTGAGCGATTCACCGGTCACCAAGTTGTGGATCACCGCCTGCGGTGTGGCGGGGCCTGAGAGGGTGGTCACCAGGCCGGTGTTGTTGGCGCCGCTGGAGAAGTAGAGCTCCGCTGAGAAGGAGAGCACCTGTTGCGCCGCCAGCGGTGTGCTGAACAGGCTGAGCCAGCTGGTGTTGGAGGTGGTGCTGAGTGCCGCGGGCAGCCGCGCCACCCGCAGCATCGAGGGGCCCTTGAGGTTGGTGCTGCGTGTCCAGGGCATCAGCTCAGCTCCAGTTGGTAGAGATCACCGCTGCGGGTGTCGAGATAGAAGTCGCCCGCTTGGGCATCAGGCAGCACACCGGGTGGCCCCTCGCCGCTCCACCAGCGGGTGCCGCCGCCACTGCCCGGCGGGGTGGCCCAGAGGCCGTCGGCCCTCAGGAAGCGGGTGCTGGAGCCATCGCTGGCGGGTACGCCGCCGCTACTGGTGCCGCCACTCCAGGGCTGCAGCTGCCATTGCTCGCGGCGCCGGCCGTCGAAGGGTTGGCCCAGCAGGCCGCTGCCGGGGATCAGCGGTTGAATCGCCCCCGGCGGTAGGGGTGGCGGTGGCGGCCAGATCGGGCAGCCCAGCAGATGCACCGCAAGCTCGGCGCTGATGCCGCTGCCGCTCAGTTCTGCCGAAACCTGCCAGTCCTGGGCGCAGGCGTAGGCATGGCGCAGCCGCGGCGCATTGTCGCCGCTGGGCCAGGGCCAGGTCTCAACGCTGCCGTCGCCCCAATCAATCGTCAGGGCTGTTGGCACCGGCGGCCGGGCCTGGAGCAGCAACAGCACCGCGGTGCTGCCAGCTGGGTCCTGCGGCACGGCTGCCGCCGGCAACCAGGCCAGCTCCAGTGGTGCGGCGGGGATGGGAGCGCGGCGGTAGCCCTGCTGCTCCCATCTGGTCACCTCCACGGGAGGCACCCACACGCTCTCACCCGGACAGCCCAGCGGCGGCAGCAGGCGAATCAGCTGCGGGCTGGCTGCCGTGCTGCTCGCTTGGGATGGCAGGAGGGAGCGCACGGGAGCGATCACACCTCAAAGAAGCGGGTCGTCGAGCAGCAACGCCTCGCCTGTGGCGCTGGTCTCCAGCTCCCAGGTGGCCACTGGCTCGGACTCGGCGACGTCTGGGGTTGGTTCGACTGTGCTCGCCTCTGGCGTTGCTGCGGCCAGCGGCACCTCGATCACTGCTGCAGGCGCTGTCGGCTGCGGCGTGATCTGAACGCCGGTGGCGGCGGCGATCAGGGTCCAGCCCTGCTGCTGCCAGCCGCTCAGGTGCACCGGCCAGATGAAGCGCTCCTGGCTGCCGTCGCTGATGCGCACCAGGCCGGCCGGAACGGTGGGATCCACCAGGTCGTGGCGGGTCGCCGTGGCTGGTGCCACTTCGATCGCGGTGGGCTGCGCCGGCAGCGCCTCGGCTGCCGGTTCCTCTGCAGGGCTGGTGGAGCGTTTGCGGGCCATGGGCTCAAGCCGCGATGGTGGCCGTCAGGCCCGCGTGCATGCCCGCCGGGGTGGTCGGGGTCACGAGCGCCTTGGCGAAACACACCGCCGGCAGATCGAGGTTGGGCAGATCCGCCGGTGTGATCTGGATGTCATGGCCGGAAAGGAATGCCTCCACCCGGCCGCCTTCTGCCGGTAGGGCAACGCGGACAGCACTGATCCAGGTGCCGGTGGTGCCATCGCGCAGCACCGGTGCCAGCAGCAGCTCCACCTCCACCGCGGCAGGCGCGCCGGGATGGGAGGCCACCAGCGAGAAGCGGGCGGCCGCATCGAGCTTGGTGTTGAGCAGCACCTCCTCACCGGAGAGGAAGGTGTGCTCGCTGTTGCGGATGGCGCTGCGGTTCGTCCACCCCACCAGGGTGGTCTCCGCATCGATCAAGGGGTTGCCGTCTGTGAGGGCCATGGCTCAGGCAGCGGGGGTGATGTTGAACAGACGGCCGGCGGCGCGGGGCTGCAGCACGGCAAAGCCCACGTACCAATCCACGCGGGTGCGGAACACCGGGGCATCTGGCACCTCGCCCAGGTCCCGCACCGAGATGCCGTAGCGGCCCTGGAACGGGCCCTGCAGGCCGGTCACGCCCTGATCACCAAAGGTGCAGCAGTAGATCGAGCTGGTGCCGCCCGCCTCGTCGTAGCCCATCACCTCGACGCCCTGGGCATCGCGGTCGACGGTGAGGATGTCGCAGTCCTGGTAGCGATGCACCGTCATCCCGTAGGAGTTGGTGCTGGTCTGGTAGACGCCGCCGCCGATGGAGGCACGGGCGAGGGCATTGAGCTGGCGGCGCATCGCCTTACTCATCACCAGCACCTTGCTGCCGCCGTAGGCATTCACCGAATCGATCAGCTCATCGAGCCGATCGAAGTTCAGCGGTGCACCGGGGATAGCGCCGGAGGCGTTGTTGATCGCCATCGGGTTGCCGGGCGGCAGCCGCTTGCTCAAGCCGTCAAAGGCGCGGGGGTTGCTGGCGGTGTCGCCGTTGATCACGGTCGCCTCCAGCGTCAACCGCATCGAGCGCACCTTCATCTCGATCTGGCTGGCGCGGGCTTCAGGGCCCATCAGGTCCACGATCGAGCGGTCCACATCCACGTCACCGCCGAAGAGGTGCACCGCTTCTGCGCGCTGGTCCACCACGCCGTAGCTCTGGGTGTAGCCCTCGTTCACAGCGCGGAAGCCCACCGAGGGCAGTTCCTGCTCGGCGGAATAGAAGAGGCCGCTGCCGGCGATGTTCATGAACGGCAGCCGGGCGAGCAGTTCGCCCTCCGAGAAGGTCTTGAGCACAGCGAGGTGCTCAAGCCGGTGCTCGTATTTGGCTGCCTCGATCAGGGTGAGGCCCATGGCACAGGTGGGGCCAGGCCCCAGTGATGTCAGGGGCTATTGCCGAGCAGCTGCGCTGAGCGTTTTGGGCCGTCGCCCGTCACCTCAGAGTTGCTCTAGTGGGGTCTGCCGACCTGGAAGCGTGTTGATGGCCAGTCTTCTGCTGCTCCGGTAGCTCTGCCAGAACACCACCAGCAACCGGCCGATCAAGGAGTGCGGGTGCTTGCGCTCACGAGCGGCCGAGCTCCATAGCCCCCGGCTGATCAGCCAGCGCTTGATCGCTTCCATGAAGCGGCCGCGGCGGCTGGCGAGCCAGAGAGAACGCTCGAGTTGCTGACGCCTGAATTCGCGGCGCTGATGGATTTCGCCCATCACGATGCCGTGCAGCTCCCAGTCCACTGAACTCCTGGAGTTCTGCCGGTAGTGGGCATCGAGCTCCAGCAACTTTTCATCCTCGAGATTGCGCGCCAGCTGGCAGTAGTGCTCGTGGCTCTCAGGCAGGAGGCACATCAGCCGACTTGGATGACCTACCCCACAGTTTGCGCCGAATGCGGCTGACTGGATTGGCGAAACGGCAACAGCAGAGGACTGCCCTGCTGCCATGTCTCCAAGCTCTCCCGCTCCGGCTGCCGTTGCGCCTGCTGCCCAGGCGCCGTTCAACGCTGAGCGCTGGCGCCAGTTCTGGGACAACTGGAAGGCTCAGCCTCAGCAACTGGACGGCATCGAGCAGTTGCGCCAGGCGGTCATGGCGGCCGATCCGACGATCCTCATTGAGGCCGCCCCATGGCGGCAGACCTTCTCCTCGGCGCCGCCGGCTCCGTCCCATGCCAATCCGCTGCCGGTGGCCTGGGAGAACCAGAACGACAACGCCTCAGGCACCGGCTACCGCGAGTGCTTCTCCAGCAGCTGCGCCATGCTCGCCCGCTTCTGGGGCAAGGTCAGTGGCGATGACGCCTACAACGTCATCCGTGCTCGCTATGGCGACACCACCTCGGCAGAGGCGCAGTTGGCGGCGTTGCGGTCCCTGGGGCTGACCGCCCACTTCGCCACCAACGGCCAGCGCGCAACGCTGGAGGAGCAGATCAACCTGGGGCGGCCGGTGGCGGTGGGCTGGCTGCACCACGGCCCCGCCTCAGCCCCCAGCGGCGGCGGTCACTGGAGCGTGGTGATCGGTTTCACCGAGACAGTCGCCATCCACAACGACCCCAACGGTGAGGCCGACCTGGTCCATGGCGGCTACACCGCCAACACCAATGGAGCAGGGCAGCACTACAGCTGGAAGAACTGGCTGCCGCGCTGGCAGGCCGATGGTCCCGGCACCGGCTGGCTGCTCACCTGCCATCCCTGACCCCAAGGAGCACTGCCATGGCTGGTGGCGATGGATTTGATCGCGAGCGCTTCCTATTGCGGGCGGTGGCTGGGGTGTTCATCGCCCAGTTCGCGCTCTATGCCGCTGGCCTGGGCGGTTGCTTCTGGCTTGGTCTGCAGCGGCGGCTTGGCCCGGTGTGCAGCAGCTACGCCGAGAACCTGCAGCAGACCTTTGAGACGGCGGTTGGCACCAGCCTGGCCTTGCTCGGTGGCGGCAGCATCGTCAGTGCCCGGCGCCGCGATCCAGACAACTGAACCAGCCTGGCCGCAGCGCTGATCGCGACGGGCGGAAGCTTTAAGGCTGAGGATGGGCCTCCGTTCGATCCAGGTAGCTGGCGGCCCACACCGCCGGAGCGATGCCATGGGGCACCAGGCGCCGGTAGGGCTCGCTGCTCAGCAGCTCCTGCACCGCTTCTGCCAGCAGGGCGGTGGAGCGACTCTCCGGCAAGCGATGGCTCAGGGCCTGTTGAACGCGCAGCAGGTACCAGGCACTGCCTTCCAGTCCAGCCGTGAAACGCTCCCAGCCATTGGGGTTGCTGCGCGCATCGAGCACCAGATCGCGGGCGTTGTGGGCCTTGTCGGCTGCCGTCACCAGCAGGGAGGTCTGAGGCTTCTCCTCCAGCGAGGCGAGATAGCGGGTCTTGCGCAGCAGCCAAGGTTCCTTCTCGGCGCCGGGCTCCACGGGGCCAGCGGTGTCGGTGCAGTCCACCACGATCGCGGCCACCTCCTCGCCAAAGCGTGCGGCAATCGAGGCCTGGCTCTGACCCGCGTCCTCGATGGCGTCGTGCAGCAGAGCCGCGATCGCCTGATTTTCGCTGCCGCCGTCCTCCCACACCAGAGCACTCACGGCAATGAGGTGGGCGATGTAGGGAACCGGCTTGCCCTTGCGACGCTGACCGCGGTGCAGCTCAGCCGCCCAGCCCAGGGCATCGGTGTAGCGCTGGCTGTGGGCGTTCTCAGGAGCCGTCATCGCCACGTTCTATAGCCGGTGTTGCGGCTGCTGTCTCAACCAGGCCCCGGCAGCCATCCGGCCATGGGGTCGGCGAGGAATCACCAGCACTGCCCCGGAGCGCAGGGCTGCGCCCTGCTCGCCCCGCCCTGGCAAGGGCTGACGCGAGCCGCTGCGCGGCCCTTGCCAGGCCGTGTCGTCCGGGGCGATGGGACAGGTGTTCCTCGCCTCCGTCCCATGGCCTCCTCTGCTCCTCTGGCCTGTCCGATCCGTCAGCTGGTGCTGCACAGCTACCCGGCTGGGCTCAAGGTCGCCGCTGCCGAGCGCGTCACGGTCTTTTATGGCCGCCGCGGCAAGCCCGTGAAGAAGCCGCGCTTCCTGCCGGCTGAGCTGGCCCATCAGCTGGCCCGCAAGCTGGCCGCCAAGCGCCTCGGCACCGTCTCGGTGCTCTGAGGCGGCGGCCTTCCGGCCCGGCGTTGCCGGGCCTTTCTGCCCTTGGCCAGCTCGTTGCCAAACCGGTGGCTGATCTCATAGCCAGGGCCGGTAGCGGCTCCATTTCCTGCGCGCTGCAGTACGAGCGGGAGCTGAGCCGAACTGGGGGCTGCTGCCATTGCGCCGCCGCCGCACCCAAACGCCCTGACGAATCAGGCGGCGATCGGCCTCATTGGCCTGCTGGATCGCCACCAAGCTGCCGTAGCCGGCTTTCTGCCTTGCCTGAGCACGATCCCTGGCCTGGCTGCGATTCAGCGCCGGCACCACGGTGGCGGTGGAGCGACGGCTCCAAAAGGCCAGGTAGTAGTGCCAGCGCGTCATGACGCTCAGCTGCGCGGGCTGCGGCCGTTGAGGGCAAAGCCGGCCCGGTAGAGCTCGCTGGCGCTCATCGCCTGTGGATTGATCACCTCCCCAAAACCGCTGGCGCCGAGGCTGCCGGCTGCAGTGCCCGGGGGCAAAGCGCCCGTGCCCATGGCGCCGCGCTGCTGGAACAGGAAGCCATACACGGGGTGGATGCGCAGCTGATCGAGGTAGTCGGCCGTGGTCATTGGCCGGCCGTCATCACCCAGCAGCGGCTGGCCCTGGCCGTCGAGGGGTTCGAGCGCATCGCTGCCGTCCTTGCTGCTGCCCAGCCGGAAGCAGTCCCAGAGCATCGAGCGGAACACCTGAAAGAAGGTGCCGCGCCCATCGCCGCCGGTGCGCCCTTCCGCTTCTGAGAAGGCACGCTCCAGCAGTCGCTCCTTGCGTAGCTCCTGCACCCGCTCATGGGCGGCGTCGCGCTCCGCCGAGACTGCTGCCACCCGTTTGGCGGCGGCCTCCTCCATCTGGCGCTCACGCAGCTCCAGCTGCTGCTCGAGGTGCTGCTTTTGGCGTTCGGCCTCCTGCAGACGGGCGTACTCCTCGGGGTTGATCTCCGAGAAGCGGGTCAGCTGCTGCCGCAGCCCGCGCAGTTCTTTTTCGAGGTTGTTGCTGCGGCGGCGCTCGGCCTTGAGGGCTTCGCTGAGGCCGTCTCCACCTGAGCCTTGGGGGGATTCATTGGCGGCGGTTGCAGCATCCGAGCCGGTGCTGTGCTCGGCCTGAGTGCTGTCCTGCTCGCTGGCCTCCGGGTCGCGGAGGTCCAGCAAGTCGTTGCCGTCACCCGCGTTTCGGGTCGTGCTCGTGTTTGGGGTTGCGGAAGCAGTGGCCATGACCCGTCTCGGCTGTCAGTGGGATGGCAGCCCATCGCGGCGCTGCCATCCCCTGTTGCCGAGGCAGGAATTAGATGAGTCGATTCGGCTTGAGCGTTCCGAACACCCGCTCACCAATCAGCGGCTGCACCAGGGAGCCGATGCCGCCGGAGCCGTAGTCGGCGCAGAACTCCAGCACCACGAAGGCAGTGTGCTGGGCGTAGGGATCCACATCAGCAGCGCCCGCAGGATTGAGCAGGCTGAGATCCCCCAGCCAGATCAGTCCCTCGCAGGGGGCGACCACGGTGCTGCCACCGGTGGCCACACGGCGGCCGTTCTGCTGCCAGCTCAAGGTGCTGCTCAGCCAGATGGCGCCCGGGTGAGGCGGCAGGCGGGTAGCCCGGCAGACCATGCCGCTATAGGTGAAGTCGCCGGTGTCGACCCCAGGGCCGTTCTCCTTAGAGGAGATGTAGTTAGCGCGCACCAGAAAGCACTCGAGCACATGCGCCGCCACTACCGCTGAGGTGGTGTCTCCTGGGATGGCGTTCTCCGCCAGCAGCAGGCGTGCATTGGCAAATGGCTGGAGGGGCGTAGCGGGCCAGGGCCCGGCCGCCCGTGGATGTTGGCCGCTGGTGAAACGTCTGGGGCTTGTGCTCATCGCTCAACCCCGCAGCATCGGCGTTGCTCCCAGCTGCCCTGCGGCCTGGGCGGTGAACTGCACCCAGCTGCTGAGGGAGGGCAACAGCAACAGCAGCTGGTCGGCATAGCGACGCCGCTGACGCAGCAGTCCCATCGCGGGCGAACTGGGGTTGGCGTAGGTGGTTTCGCTCTCCTCGCGCAGGAGCGCCGTGTCGTAGGCGATCACATCTGCTTTCTGCAGGGGTGCATCACCAGCCGCCGCGACCGAGCCGGCGATCGGCCCCGAGTGGCTGCGCTTCTGGATCGCCTGCTCCTGCTCGCAGCCACCGTCCAGCAGCTGTTGATCGATCACGGCCACCGCATCCAATAGAGCGCGGGCGCTCAATACCCCGGCCGGGTGTTGGCGCAGCAGATCTGCCATTGCCCGACTGATGGCATCCAGGCAGGGAACGGTGGCGGGCAGCGCCAGGCACTGGCGGATGGACTCCTGGTCTTGCGGTTGCCACGTCGCACCACCTGGGGCGCTGGGCGCATTGCTGCTGGTGGTCATGCAGAAGCCGGCGCCACGCCGGCCAGATCCCCCAGCCATTGCCGCAGGGCCTGCTCGCTCACGATGCCGCGCTCATGCAGCTGCAGCATTTCGGCCACGGTTGGTTGTGGTTTTGGCGCGGGGGCCAGCGGGCTGATTTCCACCAGCAATGCCGGACCCTGCTGCACGGGAACTGGTTCTCCGGTGATTGCGCACCAGTGCAGCAGGAGGGAGGAGAACATCGAGGCCTTCTGGATCGCCTGGCTCTGCAGCAGCGCATAGGCCTGCGAGGCCGCCAGCGAGATCTCGGTGGCGGTGCGTGGAGCCCCCTGGGCGCCAGAGGGAATCAGGGCGTCACGGCGCATGCCCTGGTCGAGGGATTCCAGCCAGGCGCGGTGCTCGGCCAAGGAGCGGGCCTGGATCTCAACGAACTGGAAGCTGGCGCCATCGGGCAGGTCGATCACGCTGTTGGGGCCCAGCACCACCGGCTCGCTGGTGCCACTGCCCATGGGGCCGACGACCCCTGTGCGCACACCCACCGGCAGAGCCGTTCGGTAGAGCAGCTCCTGGTAGTCGCTCTTGCAGCGGAAGTGGTTGAGGTACTGATGCGCCAGGCCAAGGTGCGGCAGGTCACCCTCGCCAAAAGCAGCGCCATCACTGGCGTACCAGATCAGGGGCAGCTGGCGGATGCCGCTGTAGTGCTGCAGATCCGTGCGCTGCGGGCGCCAGCCCGATGGGGCCTGCGGGTCTGCCACCAGCTCGATGGTCTCAACGCTCATGCCCTCGCCATCGAGCGCCACGGATCCGTAGAGCCACGGATGCTGAGGCCGATCCGGCTCGAGTGGCTCGCCTTGGGCCTTGGGGTTGGGCAGCCGGAAGCTGACCGCGTCAGGCAGGGACTGGGGGCCAGGCAGGTGCCAGTTCAGAACATCGCGGCGCTCCAGCAGCGCCAGACGCGGCAGCGAGAGACGATCACCACGGCGCAGCGCCTGCTGCCGGTCGCCCTCACTGGGCCAAAGGTGCTGCGGTGGCAGCACGCCGATCAGTGCTGCCCCATCGCGGAGCACCAGCACGTCGGCCCGTTCGAGGAACACGCCCAGGTCGGTGCCGCGTCCATCCACATCACTGATCACAGCCTGCAGCGATGCCGGCAGCTCACGCCAGTGGCTGGAGGCCAGCATCCCCGCGAAGGTGCGCAGGGCATCGCGGAAGAAGCCGGAGGGCAGAGCCGCCTCCAGCCGTCGTCGGTATGCGCTCTCTGGCTCCCGTTCACCGCGGGGAAGGTAGTGCTCCTTACGGCCAGCGAGAAGGTCCCAGCAGTCCTGGATCAGGTCCAGGCGGGGGAGCAGTGCGGCCAGGCTGGGGTGCAGAGGCCAGGGGAGCAGCTCTGCTGCGTTCACAGGGGGCACGGGGATCAGCGGCGCTGCCAGCTATTGCCGGTGCCACACCCCAGGATCAGCCGGTGCACCGAAAAGATATGCGGGCTGCGCATAGGCCAGCAGTAGGGATCAGGATGGTTCTCAGACCCGCGAACCACACCAACGGTTGACGAAGTACAGCGCAGAGTCACGGCCATGACTGTCAGCCATGTTCACGCAGCTGATGCCCTGATGGTGGTTCTCGGAAAACAATCGGCTTGCCGGGCTGGTTCACAGAATCGCCGAAGAAAGAGTTACGCGCATCTAGATCCTGTGGTATCGGATAGCAACCAAGCTATGATCAGCGAGGCATTAGCAGCGATCATGCAATTGTGGGCTCAACAATCAATCTAGATTTCCGAAGCTACTCGAAAGGGTTGTTTGCAAAAGCAGTTAGCCTGCTCGCTCCCGGACAGTGCGACGACTTCTCGGTGATTAGCGGAAGCATTCTGCTCATTGTCGCTCTTGAGAAGTTGACAAAGAGTATTATTCACACCAGAAACCCTTTGATGATTCTATATGAGAAGCTAACTTTTGATGATCTTGTGGCCCAAGAGAACGGGGAGGCATTTGACAATCGCAGTACAATCTCTTTTGAGTTGACACTGGATAGAATAATTAAGCTATACCCAGCCCTATCTGGCTTCAGGCGAGACATAAAAGCTGTTATTGAAGACAGGAATCTGCTGATGCATAACTACGGCTACCTAGATATAGTCCGTCTAGAGAGAAACGTGCAAGTTAGAGTCGCGGACTTCGCGGAAGCTTTGTGCAATGAGTGTCTCCGTGAACAACCAGCGGAAGTAATTGGGGAAGAGGCATGGATGCTTCTCCAAAAAAATAGAGATGCCTACCGTAATGCCGAGAGCCTCGAGCTAGCGCAGCGTATTGCTCATCTACAAAGACTGCACAGCCAGGGCCAGAAACTTCCATGCCATAAGGTAGATGCTAAGCCCGACCAACAACAGTTAAGTCTGATCTGTCCTGTGTGTCAGCAAGATGCATCCGTCCTCTTTGATATCGACTGGGACGTTGATGTCGATCATAGGGAAGGAATCATGCTAGGCGCCTACCCTGATGCAACTCCTGTCGCATTAACTTGTGGATGTGGCTTTACGCTGTCAACTCAGAACGAAGTGAGATGCCTGTTGGGCGATAAAGGGGAAGAAATGTGTGAGCTTGCACTTAGTAGTCTTATAGATAAGCGCGCATAAAGTCCTTTCAAGCATGCGTCGACCTCATAGCATGGCCATTCACCTGACCCGCCCCCACAGATTAACGACCCCCATCGGCACACTTCTGCTCCAGCTCTCTGCGGCCAGGTGATGGCCAGCGTTAAACTGACGATGAGCAAGGAGGACTGACTTGAAGATCACAGTAGGTGGAAGAGAGCTGATCGGACATGCGACTCTCTTGATTCCCAAGGATGAGGCGGGATGGATTGAATTCGGTGCCTCAAACTTTCTTGTCAGAGTAAAGATCCTATTTGTAGACTCCGCGGACGATCCCGAGCCTGGATTCACGCTGAGTGGCGCCGATGACCATGCAGCACTGACAATCCGAAATTGGAACAATCCTCTTCCAATGTGCATTGAAAAACCCGCCCTTTTGGCCGAACAGGATGGGAAGAATATACTATTTCAGTTTATCGGCGACTCAATCGGCAGCTTAAAGCGTATTGAACTTGCATTCTTCTGGGAGGAGGCTCAATGACCGGAAGGGTGCG
>NZ_JBSYHW010000067.1:0-13381 GCF_056108345.1 Cyanobium sp. NIVA-CYA 375
TGGGTGACGAGTGGCTTGCCGGCGGTGCCATTGCCCAGCCAGTAGCCAAGGGAATAGGGATCCATCGGCAGCGACTGCCGCTGGTACTGCAACGGCAGAACGAGGGGCAGCTGGAAGAGAAAGCGGGAGCCGCGGCGGCCGAGCTGCCCGCTGTGCAGTGGCTGTGCCGCAAGCTCCCGCGTTTCGAGGGTCTCCCAGCGGCGGCTGCGGCGGTTGCGCACCTGCCACTCATGGCGCGGGTGGCACCAGATCTCCTCACCACGGGTGGTGGTGACCTTCATCGTGGCTTGCTGCTCCTGCGACACGGCCAGCACTTGCGTCGGCTGGCCATCCGGCCCGAAGACCAGATCTCCAGGCCGTAGGTCGCCGTGACGCTGCCAGCCAGTGGGTGTCGGCACGGGCGTGTCGTGGGCGCACAGCTTCCCCAGGCGAGGTGGACAGGTAACGATCAGGCGACTCAGCTGGCCATCGGCCACCTGCTGGAGTAGCTCGATCAGCACATCGGCCCAGCGGTGAAAGCCGTAACGGGGGTAGGCCTCGGCGATGAAGCTGCGCAGGCTCTGGGGTGCGGATGGTTCGGCTGCGGTGGTTGTGGGCAGATGCAGCAGGCCGGCGTCACCCCAGGGGTCGAGCTCGCTCAGCAGCAGGCCGACTTCTGTAGGGGCTTGTTGAGTGAGCACCGGTGCTGGCATCACGATGGCGGCGGTGCTCACTGTCATGCCCGTGGCTCCGGCGGCTTGATGGGTGCCCGCAGCAGACCGCCGATCTCAGCAATCACCCGAAAGGCACCGACCGCTGCAGAAAACTGCTCAGCATCCATGGCCCGGCGAGCGCAGTCATTGAGCGCAAAGATCTGCTCGGCCTGGTGGCGGCGCCGGTCGGAGATCAGCTCCTCGACCATGCGCTGACGAGCAAGGTTGAGGTAGCGATTGACTGTCTGGATGTTGCGCACCCCCCAACTACTACGAGCGTTCTCGACAATCGCCACCAATGGCTGGCGTTGCGCAATCCAGAGCTGAGCTTCTGCTACCCGCCGTTCCACCTCATAACGGGAGGGCCTGGGAGCCTGATCTGGATCACGGCTCTTACGGGGTGGATTGCCCCGCCCGATCGGTCTGCTGGCATCCACACCCTCAGGTCTGCCGCTCGGGTTGCCGTCATCGTCTTCTGTGTTGGCTGCCACCCGCAGCAGCTCGATCGCATCGGCTGGCGTCTGTTCCTGAGATGAGCACAGCAGGGAAGGCCGGCTGCAGCCATGACGGCGGGACACCATCAGCGCGCACCGCCAGCGGTAGCGATCGCCCAATGCAGCAGGGCAAGGGCATCGGCCTCGTTGTCATCCACCGGGCTGTAGCCCAGCTCGCGGATGGCGACGATCACCGCCTCCTTGCTCGCGTTGCCCTTGCCAGTGATATGGCGCTTGATAGTGCCCACTGGCACCCCTTGATAGGGAATCCGGTGGTGCTCGCAGAAGGAGCCGAGTTGGCCAAGAAAACCGCCATAAGCATGGGCGGCATCGACACCGGCATGACGCCGGACCTCCTCAAATACCACCTGCTCAACAGCGAGCCCACCAGAAGCACCGCCAGGGTGGCTCAGCTCTGTAAGCCAGCGATGGAAACGTAGAAAGCGCATGCCGCCACCCTCAAAGCGTTGGGGAGTGAACGGCTGACTGCCGCTGCAGATGCGCCCGCTCGAATCCAACAAGGCCCAGCCGGTGCGGATGCCCAGATCAAGCGCCAGCAAGGCCGGTCGGCCCGCCGTTGCTGCGGGCGTGAAAGGCGCTGACAGCGGCTCACTAAGCAGGGCAGCGGAGCTGTTCATCAGGCGCCGGGCAGCTTGATTGTCCAAAACGAGCGCCCGTAACGCCGGGTCGCGGTGCCGTCACCCTCGGCGGCCTTGCGGGCGAGCTTGAGCTGCTGCTCCATTGCCAGCACTGGCTCGGGATAGGTGAACAGCTGCCGGCCTGGGCTCCAGGAGAAGGCGGTGTCGTTGAAGTGGAAAGCGGCGTCCACCTCGCCGCACTCATGCAGCTGTTGCAGCTGATCAAGCAGGGAATTGAGCTGCTCGTCGAGGGAGCGCTGCTGGCGCTTGATGGCGACCATGGCCGCGAGCAGGCGATCGATCGCTTCCTCGCCCTCGGCAGCCGAGGCCACCTCTCCCGCACGCGAGTCGACCGACTTAGGAACAGAAGCAACCACCACGCCTCAGGAATCTGAGCAGAGCTTAGCGGCTTAGCAAGTAAGCCTCAATAGTCAGAACGGCCAGTGGGCCTCCGCATAGGCGGTGTAAGCCGCAGCCCAGGCCACCAGGCATTCCTGCCGGCCATAGAGCGGTGAGAAGCTGGTGGCCCCCGGCCGGCACCAGATCGTCTGGCCGTAATCGATCCAGTGGCCGTGGCTCCACTCCAGGGCCATGTAGCCGCCGAGCTGGGCGCGGGTGCAGTAGGTGCTGCCGTTGGCACCGAGGCTCTTGAGATCCGCCAGCACCCGCGCCGACCCACTCACCCCCTGGGGCCGGCCGGTGGGGATAGGGAGCTGGTCATCGAGGAAGGCGGTGTCGTAGGTGCCGGCGACATTGCGGATGAGGCAGCAGGTGGCGCGTTCAGAAGCGATCACCTCCACCTGCTCCCAGCGCTCATGGGTGAGCAGGTAATGAATCCAGTCGGCGTAGTCGCCAGCGGTGAGCTCACCAAGCTCGGCCAGGGGATCGTCTTGACTCCGCGAAGCCGGCTCCTGATCGGTTAGCCGACTTGCGGCGACAGGCCGCCTGTCCGTGAGGAAGAGCTCCATCGCCCGGTGGCAGGCGTTACCGCGCGGGGCCCACACCTGACGGGTCGCCTCGATCCGCCCCATGGCGAACTCCCCTTTGCCGTGGGCCAGCACCCCAGTGATCGAGACCGGAAAGAGGTGGTCACCTAGCCAGTAGCGATGCTCCGGATCGCGGCGCAGCAGGCCAGGGATGGGAGTGAGCCAGGTGGTCATGGGTTGTGGGCTGCGGTGTGGGGGCTATGTGGGTCGAGCATGGGCTGAAGAACCCACATTCAGATGGCTTGGCATCACTGGGCTCTGACCATGAATGTGGGTATGTGGGCTTTGTGGGCTATTTCTGGGTGCATGAGCGGGTGAGACGCTTGAAAGAGGGGAGGAGAAGAAAGAGAACAGGGAAAGACCCACATAACCCACCTTCCTTCTTTTTCCCATGAGAACTCTTGCCATGACTGGCAAGATCGATGTGGGCTACGAAGCCCACATTCAGCCCACAGAGCCCACGCTCACGGCAGCGGAGTAGTGGCCTTGTAACGTCCCGCCCCTCGTGCGCCCCGCTCCAGCACACCAACGCCAAGTTCTGCAAGTGCGGCCATCGCGACCGTTGCAGCGGCCGAGTCGACCTCCCGGCGTTGCGTTTTGCTCAGGCGGTAGTGGATGTCCCTCCATCCGATTGACTGTCCAGGTGTTGCCTCAGCAACCTTGTGGATCAGCCGCATCAGATCGTTGGCACCCTCAGCCACCTTTTGATGCAGGCCCATCGTCCAGGTGTTTATGTGATCGACCAGGACGCAGGCCCGCTCCATCAGCTCGACTGACACCTGCTGGCTGTGGCAGCCATCGGCGCAGCCCTGATGCAGCAGGTGGAGCAGGGCTGCGATGCGGAGCGCTTTGCCGGCGGCCTTGCCGATCAAGGCCCCCTGGGCGGGGATGGTGGTGCGGTGCACGTCCGCCTGACAGCGGGCCTCGTACTGGACGAAATAGCGGCGCGCCACAGGCGCAAGCGCCAGGGTGAGGCGGGGCCGGGTGTAGGCAAAGCGGCAGAGCTTCTCCAGCAGATGGCTGGCCCAGCTGGCTTCCTGCTGCTCCTGCTCTGTTTCAAATTCCGGCAGCGGCACTACCCGCTCGGGGAGGGGAATAAACAGAAAGCGTGCCCAGAGCCCCGAGGCGTCGCCGTTGGCGACGAGCGCCTCGAGGATTGTCGGCTGGATCGTGCCGCAGATCGAGAGCTGGCAGCGTTCGTAGAAGCGACCACCACCGGCCTTGGTGATACGCAGGGAGGAAAAGCCAGAACCGTCGTAGGCCTCCAGCAGCTGCTCCTCATCTGAGCCACGACCGGAACGGTAAGCATTGAGATTGCCGAACATGCCGGCCAGCTCATCGCGATGGATCAGCAGGCCAAGGCCCCGTTCCTCCTGTAGCTGCAGCTGTTCCGCCAGCGCCTCGGCGGTGAAGTCCGAGACCATTAGATGGACCGCTCTGGGTTCGGGTGTGCGCTCGCTGGCTTTTACAGCGCGGTTCTGCTCCTCCCATTCCCTGTAGGCGCGCTTGTTCTGTCTGGCCAGATCGAGGCGTAGCTCCTGCAGCGGATCCAGCACCAGCAGGCGGGAGACGGGCGTTTTCTTGGCGCCGGAGCGTGCGACAAGAGCGCCGTAGAGATTGAGCGGCACCCGATAGCTAGCGGCTTCTGATGCGACGACCTGGGAGCCGAGCTTGACGACGCCGGATATGGCAACGAGAAAGCACATCAGCGCTGTGACGTCATCAGCCGGCAAGGAGCGGCAGCGGATGCGCAGCGCCGCCGCCAGTGACGGCGGGCAGAGCCACTCAAGGGTTAACGCCTGGGACAGATCACGGCGATCCTGCGCCGCTTTGATCGTCGCCACCTCGGAGGCGATCGCTTGGGCCGCGTCTTGTTCGGCCTCGATAGTGCGCAGCAGGTTGCGCAGGTCATAGGCACTGCGATCTGAGAGATCGGCAAGCTCAAGGACCAGGGCCTCTAGGTCCTGGCGTGAGGCGCCATCAGTAACGGCCCGCTGCAGCCGCTCGCGCACCTGCTCGAGCTTGAGCATGGCTGGAAATTCCGGCTTTGGCGCCGTGGTCTGAACAGCTTCTGGTGCTGATTGGCGATGCGGCGGCGGCCGCTGGGCCTTGAGATCCGAACGGCTGATGTCAACGCCCCAGGTCTCGCGCAAAAAAGCCCAGGTGGAGCCAGGGCTGATCTGCTTTGGTGTGCTCTGGAAGTAGCAGGGCAGATCGCGGATCTCCCTGCAGCAAGTCTCGGCGAGTAACTGCTGGGCAACAGCGGGGCCGAGGTCGACATGCAGGCGCATCGCCAGCTTCATCAGCTGCTGGTACTGGCCGCTGCCATGACGGAAGGGCGGGATCTTGAGCAGCGTCTGGCGCAGCGTCTCAAGCGGCCGCGGGGGCAGATCACCAAAGAACCCGTCGTCCTGGGCCAAACGCTGCAGTTCAGCTGAGGGGCCGGCCTCCGGCGGCGGGTCGGCGAATTCATCGGGCTGCACCCATTGCCCCACCTGCTCTAGGGAGTAGCGGAGGCCGGCGGCGCTGTAGATGGTGGTCATCCCCAAGGCGGTGCCAGCAGCGCCGATGTAGCTGCCGCCGGGCAGGCGCATCACACGAGAAGGGTTGCGGTTGGTGGAGTCGGCGCCCGTGATTTCGATCAATGCGGCCTGAATGGGAATCCATTCGGCCGGGGCTATCGGTTCACTGAGCACCCAGTAGAGGTGAGCCGACTTGCCGCCGGTGGTGATCGAGATGGTGGGTTCGCCCAGCCCGTAGCGCTGCCAAGCGGAGAGCTGCCAGGGAACGGGCCTGTCGTCCCATTCCAGGAAAAAAGCGCGGCAAGCCGTGATCTGGGCGTCGTTGTCGCCGCCGTCATTGATGACGAGATAAACGCCGCGGCCCTCCTGCTGCCAGCGACTGGCGGCGGCCAGGTCATAGGGGCCCTTGCGGGCCTTGATGCCTGATGGGCGATGTTCCGGGTGCCACTTATTGGGGTTATCTCGATGGGGGAAGGCGCGCAGGCGAGCGGTAGCTGGCTCCTTGCCCAGCAGGGAGAGGAACCGATCTGCCTGCGCCGCATCGATCGGCGGCACGGTCACCATGGGAGCGGGATCGATGGACCTGCGAGAGGGCCATCACTGGCCATCGGTCTGCTTTGTGACGGCGACTTGGGCCTGCTCCTGCTGGATAAGGCGATCGAGAAGGATGCGCAGAACAGCGGAGCGTGAAATACAGCCTTGAGCGCGGCGGTGATCAAGCCACTCGAGCTGGCGCTCGGTGATCACGACGGAAACGGGTTTTACAGGGGCGAACACAGAAAGCAGGCGATGGGACGAGAACAAGTCACGAGAGTAAGCCTGCCCTTAGGAGGCTGAGCCATTATTAGTCCAGCAAGAAGTTGAACTGGGCCCAGGTCAGCATCAGGACCATTGCGGGGCCTGGGCTGCGCATGATTGTGAAGACTCTTGCAAGCTCAGCATCGCAAGGCAACAGGCAGGGTGGAGCAAGACCTGCCGATCCGCTGCCGCGCAGAAGAGGTCACTGCGCAACTGCGGCTGGTGCTTGCGGGGATGCCATTCCTGGCGGAGCGGCCCTGGCAGGAGGTGGGTTGGGGCCGGATGCGGATCGAGCTGCTGAGCCTCTGGAGGATCGAGCTGCTGCTGGAGCCAGGCCTGATGGTGATGGCTGCGCAAAACAGCACCGGCGACGTTGCCCCGTCGCGGGTCGAGCGGGCCGCTGCACCTGATGGCCGCTGCTGGGTTTACGGCTGCCAGCGCGATGACTGGACGCTGGGCCCCGCTAGCCAAGTGGTGGAACCGCTGCAGTTCCTGAGCGCAGAGGAACGCTCCGCACTCGAGGTTTTGCTGCGAAGAGCCAGCTGCTGGCCCGAGCCGATCAGCGCAGAGCCGCAGGCTCCAGTGGTTGTGCTGGAGGAGCGGATCCGCCCCAAACGGCGGCGGCAGCGCCGAGCCAGGAGAGACCTCGCCGAAATTCCCTGATTTGCCACTGGCTTTAGTGGCTGAGCCGGTCTTAGAGTTTGACCACTAAAGCCAAGGGGAAGATGGCGAGCATGTTTCAGGCCTACGTAGACAGCCAGGCCGCAGCGCGGGAAGACTTCGGGCGGATGCTGCGTCTCTGGCGCGAGCGCAACGGCTGGACCCAGTACACCGCTGAGCGCTGGGGCCGTGAGGCCGGCTTCCGGACGGTGTCGAGCGGCAACATCTCAATGGTGGAACAGGGCAAGGCGGGAGATCTGCGGGCCCAGGCCCATTTCCAGCTGGCTGATGTGAACCGCCGTCTCGCCGAAAAGGACTGGGGCCCAGTGAAGAGCCAGGAGATCCGACAGGCGCTGGCGGAGGCCACTGCGATCCGCGGCGACGACGGCCAGGTCTGGGGGCCAACCGAGTTCTGGAGCTGCTATGTAGGCCTTCTGCCGGTGCCTCTGGCTTACCAGCGCCCGGTCAACGAGCCGATGCCGGAGGTGAGCGGTGATCTGGCTGCCGAGCTTTCGGCTCAGTGGCAGCAGCAGTTCACCCAGGAGGCCAGCCGGCGCGGCCTCGATCCAATCGAGACCTTGCAGGGGGTTGCCCGGCAAGCCCCGGCCGCCCAGCGCAAGTCGCTGCGGGCCGTACTTGCCTCCTTCCGCGACTACGAGGCCGGTGAGCTGAGAGAGCTGTGGGCAGGTGAATGGCTGCCTGAGCGCTGGATTCGCCTTTGGAGTGAGGGTCTGGAGCCAGCAGGCAGCGGTGAGGATGACGAGAAGCAAGCGCCGTAACGAAATCCTGAGCGATGTATTACGGCTCAGGATCCTGAGCCTCTAAGGTGCCAGGAGTGCGGGCGTCGGTCCCGCCTTCATTGCCATGTCACCCACCACCGCCGCAGGACCACCTGCTGACGGGCGGCCCGCCGCTGGGCCAGCGCCTGTACATCGCGAGGGCGCAGCTGCTCCAGCCGCCCTGCTCCAGGAGCAGCGGGCCGCCGAATGCGAGCTAGCCGCTGCCCTCGCCCGCTTCCAGTCGGAAGTGACTCCAGCTGCCGAAATGACGCTGCCCGCAGTGGTGGAAGCAGCGCGCGGCGCCTTCCGCCTGGGCTTTGCCTACACCTCCTGCCGCTGCCTCGATGACGACGGCCAGCCCCTGTTGGAGGTGACGGTGCTGCACCGCGGCGGCGACCAGCTCAGCAGCCAGGTGCGTCTGAGCGCCGAGCAAGCAGAAGAGGAGTTCAACCAGGCGGCACGGCTGCTGGCGCAGCTGCTGGGCATCCCGGTTCTTTCTGTGACCGAACAGCCTCAGCCATCTAAGGCTGAGGCAATGCGCAATGGTGTTCCGGCCGGGGGTGCGACTGCCGTAACGGCGGTCACTCCCGTAGCGCTGCCAGCGTCACAGGAGTCAGAGCAGGAGCCAGAGCCGGCCAGCACGGCTGTGCCGACGCCAACGCCCCCAGCTGTTGCAGCCCCCGGTTCTGCAGTAGCGAAAGAGTCCTCGCCGGGAGGGACTCCAGCACCGGCTTCCAGGCCAGCCGCAGCGACCGGCTCTCCGGAACCCACCCCAGCAATCGCCGCTATCACCGACCCCATCGGTCCCGGCTCCCCGGATTCCCCTGGCACCGAGGAGTCGCTCCAGCCCCTGGGGGATGAGGAGAGGGAGACGCTGCTGGAGATGGTCCGCTCCTTGCGGCCGGTGGAGGCACGGCGTCAGTTCCAGATCGCCTTCCGCCATCACTTCAAAGTGTCCAAGGAGGCGCGGAGCATCGCCGGGTTCATCACCCAGAAGCGGCATAAGGATTTCATCGATCGCTTTGAGCGCGAGCTAGCCGATCTGCCCCCCGCGCCGCCAGAAGCAACGCCAGCACCGGCGGGGGATGGGGCATGAGCGAGAGCACTTCCTCCCAGCGCAATCGCCGCCCGCGCAGCTATGGCGAGCGCCCCTCAATCAGCCAGGACCGTCACTACGTGCAGGTGATGGTCTACGGCGACTGCCATCAGCAGCTGCAGGAGCTGATGGAACGCCACAACCTCTCTGCCAGCGGTGCGGCCCATCACCTGATGCGGCTCGGCGCAGGCCTCGATCCCCTTCCACCCCTCAATCAGCACCATGACCACTGAAATCCTTTATTCCCCGCTGGCGGAAGTGCGCTGGGCCCACCTATTGGAGCCGCGGCAGCAGATGGACCCAGAGAAGCCGCTGGCCTGGTCCGTCGATCTACTCCTGCCCCTGGGAGAGGCCACCAGCCAGACGTTCCTCGAGAAGCTGGAGCGTCAGTTCATCGAGGCCCACGGCAGCAAGAAGCGCCGCAGCGATAAGGGTGAACCGTGGAAGCCCGACAAGGAGCAGCCCAGCCAGCTGATGGTGGTGAAGTTCAAGGCGCAGCAGTTGACGCGCCGCGACGGCTCCCAGGCGAGCGGTCCGCGGTTGATCGACGCCAGTAAGCAGCCCTGGAACGGTGCATCGATCGGTAATGGCAGCCGGCTGGTGATCGCCTATGTGATCCATGCCTGGGACCGGCCCGAGGGGGTGGGCATCACGCTCATTCCCCGTGCTGCCCAGGTAGTGCACTACGTGCCATATCAGGAGAGCGATCCCACCGAGGGATTCGCCGAGCAGGAGGGCTACAGCCAGGCGGAGGCGGCCTTGGGCGATGGCGGCTACGACGAGTTCGCCAGCGACGAGGAGGCGCCGTTCTGATGACCAACCTCCGTTCTGGCGGTGTCAACCGTCGCCCTTCCCCTCAGCTGCCGGCTTTCTGCCGCACCCTCCAGAGAAGCACCACCACCGTGGGGCTCAGAGGGCTGCAGCAGCTGCAGTGGTTGCTGTGGCTGCTGCTGGCCATTCAGCTGAGCACCCTGCCGCTGCTGCTCGCCGGCCCGATGCCAGCTCCCCGGAGACCGCAGGCAGGAGCACCCCTTGCCAGCACTGGCGCAGCTGGCGCCACTGTCCTCTCGCCTTCTCAGCTATGAGCAGAATAACCGCTCTGGTGCCCTACCCGTTCGAGGGGCACCGCATCCGGGTCAGCACCGATGAGCACGGTTATGCCTGGTTCGTCGCCGCTGATGTCGCTGGCACCCTTGGCCAACTCACAATCGGTCGGGCTCTGGCCAACCTGCGGGAGGAGGAGCAGTGCCTTTATTCCCAGGAGGGGCCAGGCAGCGAGGGCTGCACTCTGGCCCTGATCAGTGAAGGCGGCCTGCTGAGGCTTCTGCTGCTGGGCGACAGCCAGACGGCCTGGCGGATGCGGCGCTGGCTCACCCATGAGCTGCTGCCCACCCTGCGCCCCCTACAGGTCAAATCAAGGGCCCAATTATCAGGCCCGGCTGGGGAAAAGACCCAGACCGTGCAGGCGGTGTTGCGGCTTGCCGAGGAGATCATCGAGCTCACCGGCGTCGGTTACTCCGATGCGCTCCTAGCTGCCATTGAGGACATCGAGGCCAGCACCGGCCTCCACTTGGCCCCACTGCAACAGATCCTTTGCGACACCCACCCTGCGGACTCAGCTCATCGCCCCGCTCAGCCGGTTGGTAAGCCAGTCGAGGCACGCCTGGATGCAGAGCAACTGGCCGAGCGGCTGGTCCGCACGATCAGGGATATCAACCGCCGATTGGCGGCCTGCGGCCTGCAGGTGCGCAATGACCTTGATGACTGGCAGCTCACCGCAGTCGGCCGCGACTGGGGTATCGGCCTGCCGCGCTGCAGCCGCGGCGAGCACCGGCAGCAGATCGTCTGGGATCCAGCGGTGGTGGCGTTGCTGCAGGGGGAAGGGTGATGTCAGACAGCATTGCTCTGGTCGGCCTACCCCCCGAGGGGCAGTGCGGCCTGGTGGCTGCTGTTGCCGTGAGGACCGGCTTGACGCAATTGGTGGCCCAGAAGACGAATGACCCTCGCGGCAGTTGCAGGAGGTACGGGTGATGGTCTTTCCAAGAGTTAGATCCAGCCGTCCGCAGCCGCCAGCCAAGCCAATCGCACTGGCCCAGGCTCAGGAATGGGCTGATGCTCGATCAGCAGGGCAGCTTCTCGGTGTGAGCGAGAAAACGCTCGGCAGGTGGCGAAAGGCTGGGCTTCTCCAGGCCGGAGTGCACTGGCGCCGCAAATTCCCGAGCCGCAATTCTCCGGTTCTGTACCACCTTGAGCGCTGCAACAGTGCGATGAACGAAGCAGCCGCTCGCTCTGCCGCCTTCCTCGAAACATGAGATGACAGCCAGATGGGCAGCGATCATCCCTGTGGTGCAGTTCATATCCGGAGTCCTCCGTAGGCCTGCAGTGGCAGGCAGAAAAAGCCCATGCCGAAGGGTGGCCCGGGCAACGCTGGCTCAGCCGTAGGGACATTCGGCGTAATCTGAAATCGGTCCCGCTGAGCACAACAGGAGGAGCACACCCCATGCGTCTCGCCGAGTTGCAGCACCTGGCACCCCAGATCCATGAGCTCCTAGGCCGTTTTGGGGCGAGCAACGTCGCGGTCTTCGGGTCTGTTGCAAGAGACCAGGCAAATGCCGGCAGCGACATCGATCTGCTCGTGGACCTGCCAGATGGAGCAAGCCTGTTTGATCGAGCAGAGCTGAAGTCTGCTCTCGAGGAGCTTCTGTTATCTCGGGTCGATCTGATCCGGCGCCGCAACCTCAAACCAAGCATCAAGGCGGTTGTGGAAGCAGAAGCAGTCAACCTCTGATGGAGCAGAGGGATCGCCAGGCGCTAGAAGACATCCTTGGCGTTCTAGATCGTGCCCTGGAGTTCCCGATCCCGGATGCCCAGACGCTGGAGGACACGACCTATCTTCAAGATGCGGTGATTCGCTGCCTAGAGGTACTCGGAGAAGCCACCAAGCGATTGAGCAGGGAGATTCGAATCGCGCACGCAGAAATACCCTGGCGTGCCATGGCAGGAATGCGCGACGTACTGATTCATGCCTACGATCAAATCGATTTGGAGGAGGTCTGGATGGCTTACCAGCTATTTCCAAAGATCAGAAGTCAGGTCGCTGAGATCCTTGAGCAGGTCCCCTGAAGCCAAGGATCTGCTGGCTTCAGGAGGAGATTGGTTGGGTTGTGGTGGCGACAAGGACATCGTGAGCTCGCTGAAAGGCGGCTTCCGTACCGGCCGCCGAGGCCCACGGGTAGGAGCGCAGGTGGACTTCAAGGCTGTGTCCCATCGAGCGCGCCGCTGAGCCTGCATCGATGTTGCGTCGGTGGGCCCGCAGGCTGTAGCTGTGGCGAAAGGAGTAGGGAACTAGTCGCTCACCACGAGCCTCGAGTTCCTCCCGCAGACTTTTCCAGGCGGATTGACGTTTGAGATAGGTGCCGAGCCCATCGGCGGCACCGTTGCCCGATTGCAGTGGCGGCAGCTGGATCAGCCGGGCCTTCCAGCGCTCTAGCAGATGCCAGCTCACCACCGTTCCTTCGTCCTGAAGGGGTAATGGGTAGATCCGCCGCGGCTCGGTGATGCCCCCACCGCTGCGCTTTCGATAGCTACACCACCAGTGGGGCACGCCGGTGCTGCGGTCGGTGCGAACGCTCAGGTGCAGCAGTTCCACTGGTCGCAGGCCCAGCTCTGCCAGCAATCGGATCGCATCACGCCAGCGCTGGCCAACGCTGTCGTCGGGCAGGGCGTCAAGAAGCCGCAGGATCTCGGCATCGCTGATCGGGTCACCACCACCCCTGGCCTCGACGCCGGCCGGATGACGACCCACGTGATGGGAGAGGTCCGTTGGTGGCAGCCAGTGGCCCGGGAACTGTTCCCGCTGGACACAGTGGCGCAGGAACTGAGCGAGGGACTGACAGCGGATCTGCCGCATGCGGGAGCCGGGCTCCCAGTCAGCCACGCAGCGATCGATCAGATCCACCGGTCGCCCCAGAGGCTTTGGGCCGGTGAGCAGCAGCACGCTCATCTCCAGCACAGGCCGGTAGGCCTTGTTCCAGGTCGCAACGGAGATCGTGTTGCCGTGGTTGAGCTTCTGCTGCTGAAAGCGCTCCACGGCGCCCTTCCAGTCGCGCACAACTTGCGGAGCATTTCCATCAGCCTGTTCAGCAGCTGTGCGGAGATCGAGGCCTCCTGCCATCAGTTTGTAGATGTTTCGGATGCGCACGTAGGCATCACCAACGTCGGTCTCAACCCAGCGAAAGGGAAGAACAACCGACTGCTCAGATAGATCTGGAGGTCGAACTTTTAGGCGAATACGCCCACGGGCTTCCACCACATTCCAGCCGCTGGCAAGGGCACGAATTTGCTTGCGAAATGACAATTCCCAGGGCGAGTGCTTTGAGACGATCGGCAAGGGCGTGCCCAAAACGTGCCCAAAACTAGCCCGTTTAGGCCGGACAGGGCAAGACAGGCTTCCCCAAAGCCATTGCTGTGACTAGAGCACCCTTGGAGCCACTAATAGTGCCTTTCGTTTTGGGAGCACTAGGTCGCAGGTTCGAATCCTGTCGCCCCGATTGACTTTTCACCGAATGGCCAAGGGCCATGTGAGCAAATAGGTGAGCAAATCGCCCCTTCGCTCACCCCTCCCTTGGTCACCTTTTTAGTAACCGTTCACGGGGCGTGCCGGCCTGACCTTGACATGACATAGGCAGTCACCACTTCATGATTGATGCGCAGCTC
>NZ_JBSYHW010000068.1:0-13075 GCF_056108345.1 Cyanobium sp. NIVA-CYA 375
ATCCAAGCTGTTTTCAGAGGTCTGTCAAGAGCGGAACTGCCACGGAGCTTTCTCCCCCCTGAACAGTTACCCTTTTTAAGTACCTGATTGGGAAGTTGGCTCAGGGGTGGGCCCACCGGGTCCTGTTGGTTCTGCGGACCGCTGCCCTGCTCGAGATCGGCCCAAGAGCTCCTTTCTGGCCTGCTTACAGCGCACAGGTGAGCAAATCTGGAGCAAATGCTGGCGCTGGACCTGGTGTCACGGCGCCCGCAGAATCAGGGCCAAACCAACAACCCGATCACCCACTCCGACCACGCAGACGCGGAAGGAGGGCGTAATCGGGTTCATGCCAGCGCCCGGCTGATCCAGCGGGGCCAGGACGCTGTTACTGCCGCAAGTGGCGCCGGCTCCAGCCAGTGATGGTGGCTTCCACGTTCTCTAGGTGCCACTGCAGGGGGCCTTTCCCCTGGGTGCAGCCCCAGCGGCGGAAGTGTTTGCCGGGCTGCAGAACGCCCCGTAGCCGCAGCTGCCGCAGGGTCTCACGGCTGATCCCAAGCCACTCACACACCTCAGCCGTAGTGAACCAGGCCCGATGTCGGCCTGTGCTGGCTGTCGCACTCATCGGTTCAGCCATGGCAGTACCGCTGGATCCCAGAGGATTTCCAGACGCTGCCCTTCTTTGCTGCAGAGCGGTCTGGTGACGGCCCAGTCGCGACCGGTTTCCGTGAGCTGCCAGTCGTCATCGTCGTTGCGCAGCTGAAAGCCGGCGGCGGCTAGCTGTTGGTTCATGCTGCGGAGGTTGCGATCGAGCCGCTCTGCCAGTTGCTCGGCCCTTAACCAGGTCGCCCCTGCGCGTTGCCTCGCGCGTTGCTGCACCTCAGTGCCGGCGGAGCCGCTGTTGCCTTGGATTTCCTCTAGGACGCTCAGCAAGGCCTCGGCCTGCGGCACGCCGGTGAGGTCGATGATCTCGTCGGCCTGAAGCAGCACCTCTGTCGCGGTCTGCCTGCGGATTGCCTCGATGCTCTTGGCTCCGTGTGCCGTCATGCCTTGCTGACTCCGCGCGATGGCGGGCAGCAGCTCATGGGTGAGCCAGCGCCGCATTCGCCAGGCCGTCTGGCTTTTGCCCAGCAGCAGAAGCCTCAGCAGGCCGCCTTCACTGATCAGGGCCAGGGTGCAGCCCTCGCTGCCGGGGCCCTCCTGGGAATGGAGGCAGTGCTCCTCCTCTCGCAGGTTGGCCAGGTCCCTGGCGATCGGCTGCTGGCCAAGGGCGGCTGCGACATCAGCGGCGGCGAACCAGGCCTCACCGTGCTCATCGGTGCTCACCCGAATGCGGTGCCCCTCAAAGGAATAGGGCATCAGAGCGGTCGTGCTGCTCATGGCTGAGAAGGCGAGAGGAGAGTGGCGCCAGCTGCGCCAGTGGCCGCGAAGGTCGCTCCTGCCTGCGGTCTCCGGGGAGCTGGCACCGGGCCGGAGAGCAGCAGCAAGATCGTGCTCAGTTGCAGCGCCAGCAGCAGCCACAGCAACCACTGCAGCTGCTGCAGGCTGCTCACCCCCACGGTGGTGTTGCTTCGCTGGCGGGTCCGGCAGAAGGCCGGCAGCTTGGGACTCCTTTCCCTCTCGCTGAGGCGGAAATTGGCGTGGTGTGTCATCAGAAGTGCACCTCTTCATCGGCGAACTCATCGCCGTAGTCCTCTGCATCGGCTAGGGGGATCGCCTGCTGCTGGCGAGCTGCCGCCTCATCGGAGCGGTAGGCCTGCTCGGCTGCTTCTATCCAGGCTGGATCTGTGCCCTCGCGGATGCTCAGCGGGCCGTAAAAGCCGATCGTGACGTTGCGTGGCACCGCATCGGCGGACGCCTGGTCTTCGATCTTGGGGCCTTTGGGATTGCCGTCCTGGTCGTATTGCTGGGCCCAGCGGGTCTCCAGCGTCAGCACATCACCCACATTCAGCCGCCCGCGGCGGTGCTGGCGCCGTGCCTCGATCCACTCGCCAAAACCCTTGGCCTTGAGGATCAACCGCACCCGATCGCCCGCTGCCGGCACGCCGCCCTCGTCACCGATGCGGGCCTCCATCGTTGTGCCCGGCATGGCGATCGCATGGACGACCATCTCCTGCTTCACCTTGGGCCGGCCCTGGCGGTCGCTGCCGTTGGGGATCGGCTCCATCGCCCCGGAGCCTTGGTTTTTGCGTAGCCGGTCGCGCTGCTCGGGGCGCACGATCGCCAGATAAGCCACCTCAGCGAGGCGTTGCTGCCGAATCACCGGCGCCGCATTACGGCTGCCGTCGTTGAGTTCAATTGCCATGGCCGTCGCTCGATTGGGTGGAGGGGGAACAAGAGAGAGGCAGCAAGGGATCCAGGCCCGCCCCAAGCCGCAGCAGGTGATGGGCAGCACCCGAGAGGCTCAGCTGGTGCTCGGCCGACAGCTGCCGCACCTGGCGGTAGACATCGCTGTGGACGCAGACGCACAGGTAATGGCGGCCGTGCTGCGCCCGCGGCTGGGGCCTGGCATAGGCGCGGCGGCAGACGCTCATGGCGTCACCCCCGCCAGCTCGCGCTCGAACACGTCGATGAATGCCTTGTGGCGCTGCTGGGTGATGCGGTCCTTGATCGTCCGCGCCTCCTTGGGCACCCGAAAGTGATGGCGGAACTCGATCGTGAACCGCTTACGGACCTCCGGCGGCATCGCCGCCAGGAACTTGTGCAGGGTCTCGATCTCCTCCTCGCTCAGTGGCTCCAGGCCAGGTTCAACCGCTGCCACCGCCGTCGCCGCTGAAGCTTCCGCGGTCCACTCGTCGTCTGTGCTCTGCTGCACCCCTGCCACAGGGGCTGCAGCAGCAGGCTCTTCTGCAGAGTCGCTTTTGCCTAAAAACGCAGTTTTTTGCAATTCAGGCTCGTTAGTACGAATCCCTGCTGTCACAGGAATGCCCAGCAGGCCCGCCAGCAGCAAGCCCGTCAGATCATGCCAAGCCCAACTCCCCTCCTCGGGTGCCAGTGCTTCGCTGAATTCCTCTGCGCCGCCGCGGTGCCGCAGGCTCACCCGCAACAGCTGCTGATCCTCATGGATCAGCTTCTGGGCGCTGAACGAGAAGCCCAGGGCAAAGGCCGGCGCTGCGGCCTGGACGACCTTGGGCAATGAAGGGTCGTGGATGGCAGCCATCTGGGCCTGGAACTGGGCCAGGCCGTCGGCCCACTGGGCGCGGGCCTGATCCCGGCTCTGCAGCAGGGCGTGGTTGAAATCAAGGGCGGTTGTGGGACCTGGCGTCGGCTCCATCCGCCCGCTTTGGGTGGTGGTCATCGAAGGCACTGCGGGACCGGCGCCCGCTTGCACGAGATATTACTAACTCGCTAATCCGAATCTGTATCTCAGAACACGGGTCTATCGGTTATGCCGAATTCGCATCGTTTTGAGCGGTTCAGCTAGCGCTCGCCTTGCTTGCCCAGTCCTGGAGCCAGCGCTGCGGCATCCACGCCTCACCGTCCCACAGCCCCTTCAGTTGCTCTGGTGCATAGCTCTCAAACCCCGCCAGCACGGCCTGGAACGTCTGCCGCTGCTTGGCCGGCGCCGCCTTAGCTGCTGAGCTGAGGGCATCCATTACGCCTATGCCGTTCTGCTTAGCGATCTGCACCAGCTGGGCGCGCCACGCCTCGCTCAGGCGAGCAGCCTCCTCCCCATCGAGCTCAGGCTGGGCCGGCAGCTCCGGCGTCTGGTACGCGCTCGGCACGGGCAGCAGACCCAGATGGCAGCTCCAAAACTCGGCCGGCCCCCACATCAGCCCTGCGTCATCCAGCAGCGGCTCGGCCTGGCTGATCAGTTCCTTGAGGTCGCCGGTGCGCACACCGTTGAAATCCTTGGCCGCCAGGCGGCGATTGACCTCGGCGAGAGCAAAGAAGCTTTCCGGCCGGGGCTTGGGCGCCTTGCCGTTTTCAAACACGCTGAGGGTGCTCGGGGCCATCATTTCAAAGCCGGCCTCCTTGGCCCACTTGTACGCCGTGTACTGGGTCCAGTGGTTCAGCTCCCGCCAGCGCCGCAGCATTCGCCCGAACTGCTGACCGGCTTCGAGCTGCTTGGCTTCGATGTACCGGTACTCAAACGGCATCAAGGCTGAAATCTGGCCATTAGCGAGAGGCTAAGACAATGTTGGTTGCGGAATCACATCTCTATTGTTGCCGCAATGGATTGGCACGAATCTGGCTTGGCTGTCGCCTCTGCATACGTTGCCGGTGCGAGCACAGGCGACCTTCGGGCGGCAGCAGCCAATCGCTTGAAGCCAGGGGCGGCGGCCAGCAGCAGGCCTGACGCAGCAAGCCTTCTAGCTCAAGGCGTTGCGCTGCTGTCAACAGCTCCAGCGGCTCGATAATGCGGCTGTCTGGCCCCAGGCTCCAGTCGTCCCGCTGACAGCCGTAAACCCAATCACGGCCATCGGGAGCAAGTGCCCACAGCAAGGCACCGAGCTGATCGCGCTTGATTTCAATGGCCAGCTGCCAGCCGCTGGCCAGATCGAGACGCATCCGTCCCCACCAGATTTCACTCCAGGGCCGCTCCGCCAGGAAGGCCTCCCCCGTCAGAAGGGTCAGCAAGGCCTGCTGGATCTCGGCGGCGCAGCAACGGCTCAGGGGGTGCACAGCGGATGTCGCAAGCCATTGCCACGGCACCAGAGCGCCCACTCCCCGAGGGCGATCGGTTTGCCGCAACAGCGGCAATGGCCGGGATGGCGGACGCGGATGCGGCGAAAGCCATGGGGGTCGGCTGTGGGCTGCCTGTGGGGCACCCCTGTCGTCGGTACTCCTGGCGCGGACGCTCCAGATGGAGGGTGCCCGCTGACTTGCAATCCGTGCTCACGGATCAGCCGACAGGCCAGGAAGGCACTGGTGCGCGCCTCCTCCAGGTGGGGTGAGGCGGTCATCGCCACCAGCTTGCGGACCTTCTCCGCTGCCCGATCTGCCGCTGCGCTGTCGACCCTGCCCTATTCGTCAATGGGATCAGCTTAGCGAGCCTGTGCCAACATGAATAAGCTGATTCGACATACCGAGGTTTCTATGCCCTCGATGATGACCCCTCTCTCCGTGCAGTTCACGCTTGAGCAGCGGGACTGGCTGGATGCGCGCACCCGCGGCGGTGTGCTCTCGCGTTCCTCGGTGATCCGCCTGATCGTGGCCGAGGCCATGGAACGCGACGAGCTGGCCAGCAGCCCCCGTAAGCGTCAGGGACAACATGGCCAGCGCTGAAGCGGCCACCAGTCCCACTGAGGCCTGCATCGACTGCGCAGCCGCCAAGCAGTTCCTCTCCCTGCTAGGCAAGGACCCGGCCAGCGCCCGGCTGCGCGCCTTCCCCCATCGCGCCAACCCCGCCAAGGCGGTGATCGGTGCCCGCAAAGGGCCCTTCGAGCTGGCGGTGGCGGAGCAGTGGCAGCGAGAAGGCCGCGGCATCTACCTGGTGATCAACGACGGCGGCGACCGCAAGAGCGAGATCACGGCCTGCCGGGCGTTCTTTGTGGAATGGGATGACCGGCCGATCGACTGGCAGCTGAATGCCTGGAAGGAGCTGGGGCTGCCCGAGCCCTCGCTGATCGTGCTCAGCGGCGGCAAGTCTGCCCACTGCTACTGGCTGCTGGAGCAGCCCATCCCGCCACAGGAGTGGGCGCCGCTGCAGGCGGAGCTGATCGCCTACGCCGGCGGTGACCCCCACTGCAAGGACGCCTCACGGGTGATGCGCCTGCCCGGCTGCTGGTACATCGATGCCGGTGGCCAACCGGTTGCGCCAGTGGAGCTGGTGCACGTCAGCGGCCAGCGCTACGTGCCGGAGGACATCGCCCTGACGCTGCTGCCCGATGAGTTCGCCGAACCGGCGGCAGAGCCCGCGCCGCAACCAGCTATCTCCCTGGAGCAACCCAACGAGGGTCCAGGTACTGGAATCCCTCTGCCGAACCTCGACGACGAGGACTTCGGGTTGCCCAGACCGCTGCAGCAAATCCGCACCGCCCTTGCTGCCATCCCCCGGCGCGTGGCGGGTAGCAACACTTACGCCGATTACCGCAACATCCTCTGGGGTCTGATCCAGGCCTGCGAGCAGGCCGGCCATGACCGTGAGCTGGCGATCGCCCTGATGGAGGCCCACAGCCCCTCAGCCAGCTGCGGCTGGGACATCCGCCAGGTGGCCAGCTCCGGCGGCGAGCAGATCAGCGCCGCCACCTACTGGTTCCATGCCCGCCAGCACGGCTGGTTGCCGCCGGAGCCTGTCCACACCCCCAGGCCTCCCGGAGTGCAGGCTCCTGGTAGCCGCCGAAACCAGGGCGACGCCAGCGGCCGCCATCCCGGTGGCAAGAGCAGCGACCGCACCAGCAGTAGCCAGGGCGCCACGTGGTCTGGCCAGGCCCCCGGCCAGCAGCGCTTCTCGCCTCGGCCGGACAGCCGGGTGCGTTGGGGAAAGGTGCACCTGCCATTTAATCGACGCTTCGACGCCCTGGAGCACTGCATCCGCTCCCTGGTGGCTCGCGAGCGCAACAGCCTGCGCCGCAGTGCCCGCGTGCGGGAGGCCCACGCCGCTCTGCAACTCAAGACCGCCCTGCGGTTGCAAGAGATCAGCCAGCTGACCCTCGAGGCCCTCGATCTGCGCAACGGCAACCGCTTCCAGCCCCTCACGGAAGACGAACGGGCTGCCATGCCCCCACCGGCGGTGCAGTGGGAGATTCCGCTCTGCATCCCCCGGGCCGATCTGACGATCATTGGAGGGCGGGCCAAGGTGGGTAAGACCCGGCTGGTGCATGCCCTCGCCCGCTGCCTGCTCTGCGCTGAGGACTTTCTCGGCTTCGGGGGACCGGAAGTTCCGCGGCCGGTGATCTTGGTGACTGACGACCAGGGCGATGGCGACACCGCCCAAATGCTGCAGCAGCTGGGGATCTGGGATCACCCGTTGCTGCTGTGGTCACGCCGGTTCAGGGTCACCGAGGCCAACCTTGATGCCCTGCTGGTATGCCTGGCCGAACACCCTGGCGCGGTGCTGATCCTCGATTCGCTGCGCTCAATCACCCGCAGCTGTTTCTTTGGCGAGAACGACCCGGAGATGGGCTCGCTGATCTACGACCTCAAGCACCAGGTCACCGACGCCGGCGGCACCCTGCTACTCATCCACCACTGCAACAAGGCCAACGACACCACCGGCACCGAGGCCCTCTCGGGCCATAACGCCATCGCCGGGGCGGCCAACACGATCTTGACCATGCACTACCTGGCCAAGGGCAATCGGCTGATCAAGGATTCGCCACAGCGACGGCTGGTGCGCGAGGCCCGCTCAGGCCCGCCAGCGGATCTGGTGGTGTCCATCGACGGCAAAACCGGCACCTTCTCAAGACTCGGCACCTACGACGACCTGCAGGTGCAGCAGGAGAAGGAGAGCGATCTTGATCGCGCCAGCCAGCGGGTCCGTAAAGCGAATGAGAAGCAGCAGGAGGCCCTGCGTTACCTACAGGCACTGCATGCCAATGGACTTGCTGGTGTGGGACTGCTGGAGCTGGTTCAGGCGATCGGCGCAGCGCCTGCAGAAGCGCGCCTGAAACGGGATCTGGAGGGAGAGACGCTGAGCACCTACAACGCCCTCGGCCGTTTCCTCAGCCACCTGGACGGCCTGGTCATGGCCACCCGGGTGGGCACCAGCGGCCAGAGCTACTACCTGCGCTACGGACTAAGCGACGCAGGCGCGGAGTGGCTGGCGCGTGAGTTCGATCTGTAGGGGGTGCTTCTTTGAAATCTTTGCACTCCCCTGCCCTGCATCCGATCTGGCCGGTTCTGCGGCGTGAGATCGCCCCTGCATGCTTTCGATTCTTTGCCGCCATCCGACGGCCTGAGCAACGCAGCGCCTTTTATCCCGACGCTCACCAGAACAGGGCTGAATTCATCGTTTTCTTTCTCCTCCACTGCGCTGCAGGCGGTCTCAGTGATTTTTGGGGTGTGATTTCTTGGCCATTCTTTGTGTTCTTTCAGGGGCTTGGTCTGTGGCCTCCTGGGGGCCAAAGAATGTCCAAGAATCGAAAGAATGCGCCGCGCCCAGACCACCCCAGATCCACTGCGCCAGAAGAGAATACAAAGAAAAGAACGAATTTAGTGTTTCATGTGAGGCTGTGGTGATCAGGTGTCCTCTCACCGCAACCAGCTCTGCCATCGGTGCTTCCAGCGACTGGCTGCCACCGATCCCAGGCCTCCGGCGCACCGACCCGGAGCACCGCTACTGGCTGGGGGATCACTTGTTCGCGGTGTCGGTCACCGGTGTGGTCGGCTCTAGCAAGAGCGCCTTGGCGATGGCCCGCATCGAGGCCACCCGCCACCAGTGGGAACCCCGCGGTCACACCGTTCACCAGGCCCTGGAGTCCCTGCTCAAGGCCCGCTTTCATCCCCTGCCCCAGCCTCGCCACCAGGCCAGCCAGCACCTGCAGGATCTGCGGGCCTCTGACTACGGCGACTGGATCGAGCCGTTGCTGGCCCACCCCCATTGGCAGGAGGTGACGGTGATCGCCTCGGAGCGGCCCACCTGCTGCCTGATCCGCAACCTGGCCGGCACCTACGACACCGGCTACATCCAGCACGCCAGCGGCCTACGAGTACTTGCCGACCTCAAAACGCTTTCGGCGCCGAACTCCAGTAGTTACTGCACCCGCGCCCAGCTGGGCGGCTACATGGCCCTAGAAGCAACCTGGGGGGTGAACTACGACGCGGGCCAGACGATCTGGGCCCGGCCCGGGGATACCCGTTTCTCGCCGCTGTATTCCCGCGAGGAATGCCTGGCGGCCTGGGCAGCGGCATGGGCGGGATACGTGAGCCGTATGCGGCCTTGGTGAGGCACTATCCGAACTTGTTTATTCGGACTATCGAGCCGCTATATTTTGGCAGAAGCAGTTTTTCTGCTCGCTCTCCTCTCCCAGTTGGAACGGTTGATGCCTGCCAGCACCACCAGCTCTGCTCCCCTGGCCGGCGTTGCGCTCGATGCGCTGCTCGATCGCATCACCGCCCTCAAGCTGCAGCAAAAAAGCATCGAGGCCGAGCTCTCCCCGCTGCTGGAGCAGCTCAGCGGTGCTCTGGAAATTGGCGACCTCGATGCCGTTTTCTCTCACAACGGCTGCAGCTTCTCCTGGTCCGCCGGGCGCACCAGCTACGCCTACCCCGAGCCGCTGCAACAGCAAGAGCAGGCCCTCAAGGAGGCCCAGCGCCTGGCTGTTGCAACCGGTGCCGCCATTGAAAAGCAGGGCAAGGCGTTCTGGACCATCAAGGCGGCGCGGGGTTGAGCGATGGCCAATCCCCAGAAGCGCAAGGGGGATGGGGCCGAGCGAGAAGCGGCCGAACTGCTCAGCGCTCTCCTGGCCCTGACGGTGCGCCGCAAGCTGGGCGCTGGCCGCACCACCAGTGCTGGCGGTGACACCGGCGACCTCGACGGCGTGCCGGGTCACGTGATCCAGGTAGCCAGCTGGGCCAATGTCGCTGCTGCCGCACGCATCAAGCCAGCTGAGGCCTCTCGGCAGGCGGACCATGCCGGTGAACCATTCGCCGCAACCTTGGTGCGCTTCCGCGGTGGCACCTGGCGGGTGGTGCTTACTCCCGAGCAGTGGGCCACGTACCTGCGGTTGATCCTGCGAGAGGGGTTGCTGTGAGCCACCCAGCCTCTACTGCTGGCACCACCGCTCAAGGCATGGCGGAGGCGGTGGATGCTGATCTGGTGTTGCTCGATGAGCTGCGCCAGGCGGCTCCCCAGCAGGACGCCGATGGTCAGCCGCTCTGGGCAGCTGTGGATCCCAGCCGGCCGGTGGGAAAGGGCAATCCGCCCAGGGGCCGCCGCAGCCAGAGCCACAAACCCCGCGCCAGCCATATGGAGGTGGAGACGCGCATAGCTGAGGCCCAGCTGTGGATCGCCCAGCGGCTGCCTTTGGCTGTGATCAGGGAAAAAGCAGCCCAGAACTGGGGAATCAGCAACATCAAGACGATCAGCAAATACCTGGCCCTGGCGCGTCAGCGGATGGTGCAGGAGCTGCTCACCGACCGGCGCCGCCACCAGGCCGAGCAGATCTTTGCCTTGAACGAATGCGCCCGCCGGGCGATGGAGGCCGAGCAGTTCAACGCTGCTGTGGGCGCCTTCCGGGTGATCGCTGAGATCGGCGGCCTGCTGCGCGCACCGATCAAGCCGCCGGAGCCACGGGCATGACCGGGAGCAGCACCGCCACCGCTATGTCTCCACCAGTGCTCACGCCACCGGCCTCTGCAGACAGCAGTGGTCTGTTGCTGAGCGAGCTCGACCCCTGGGGTGACGCCGGCCTGCTGCACCTGCCGACCAGCAGCACCCCAATCCAGGCGGAACCCCAGAGCCTGCGCAGCTTCATTGCCGAGGCCTACCCGCGCTACGGCTTCCACCGCTGGGCTGACGTGCTGATCGACTTGCTCCAGCAGGTGGCCGATTGCCAGCTCAGCCGCCTGATCGTCACCTGTCCTCCCCGCCTCGGCAAAAGTCTCCTGGTTTCCAAGCTGTTTCCGGCCTACTTCCTGCAGCGCTACCCGCACCTCTTTGCGGCGATTGCCTCGTACTCAGCCGAACTGGCCTACGCCCACTCCAGAGAAGCGCGCCACTTCTACCGGGTGACCGGCCACCTGCTGGCCCGCGACTCGGCAGCGGTGGGCAACTGGCTCACCCGTCAGCGCGGTGGCTGCATCGCCGCTGGTGTCGATGGCCCGTTCACGGGTAAGGGCTACAGCCTGGGGATCATCGATGACCCTTACAAGGGCCCAGGTGATGCGGCCAGTCCGGCGCTGCGGCAGAAGTTGATCGACTGGCTGCGCTCGGTTTGGCTCACCCGGGCTGAACCGGCCATGGTGCTGGGACCAGACGGCAGCGAGCAGCCAAACCTCTCAGCCCAAGTGGTGGTGCTGACCCGCTGGGACCACCAGGACGTGATCGGCTGGTTGTACGAGCAGGAACTCGGCGAGGCCCCCCAGCAGTGGACCGTGCTGGATCTACCCGCTGTTGCAGAAGAGCCGGCCGAACGCCCCAAGCTGCCGCCTACCTGCATCTTGATACCCGACTGGCGCCAGAGGGGCGAGGCCCTCTGCCCCGAGCGCTTCCCGCTGAGCGAGCTGGTCAAAATCCGCGCCCGCCTCGGTGCTTACTGGTGGGCGGCGCTGTATCAGCAGCGGCCCAGTCCGGCGTCGGGATCAATCTTCCTGCGCAACTGGATCAGGCCGCCCTTTCCGCGGGAGGAGACAGGAGCTAAAGCTGGCCGCCAGCGGCAATACGCCCTGCTGGCCCTCTCCTGTGACCTGAGCTTCAAGGGGGAGGCAGAGAGCGACTACTGCGGCTTCTGCCTGGCGGGGCTACTTGCACCACCACCGAGATCGCTCAACTTGCGCACAGGCGAACACGAGGGGCCGCCCCACAGCACCGCCTTGGAGATGGAGGTGCTGTGGGCCGCCCGACATCGCTTTGGCCTGCCGGAGGTGATCCGCTTCCTGCTGGGCTGCCTGCAGGCGCTGGAGCAGCAGGGCCTGCGGCCCAATGCCGTTCTCATAGAAGATGCAGCCAACGGCCCAGCCGTGCTGCAAACCCTCCGGCGCCGCGTGCCGGGGATGCTGCCGATCACGGCGCGCGGCAGCAAGGAAACCCGCGCCCATGCCGTCGCCCCCCTGGTGGAGGCAGGTCAAATTCGTTTTCACCACCGCGCCCAGCCCTTGGTGGAGGAGGCAATCCGCTTTCCCAAGGGCAGCAAGGATCTGGTGGACGCCTTCTGCCACGGTGCCCTGTGGCTAGAGGGCCGCTACTGGAAAGCCCAAGGCATCCAGCCGGTGGTGACCCCACTGCTGGTGAGTCGGTGAGGGGGCCGCTGGTGTCCGCGGTGCGAAAATGTTCCACGCCATCTCCTCGTGAGAGCCAGGCGCCAACAGTGCCAACTCCGGCTGCTGTGCAACTGGTGCTGCCGCTCACAGTCGTGCTGGTGGGTGATGCTGCTGGGGCAGCTCAGATGCTCAAGCAACAGCGTTACCGCCAGCCGATGTGCCATGCCCGGGCCGAGCAGTTGGAGATCAACTTGCAGGCACCGGTGCATCACCCGCCGAGGCCCAAGTGTCAGCCGCCGACGCGCTGCAGACCCCGGCGACAGCGGCCATTGCGGCCTCACGCCGCGGCTGATGCCCTGGCGCTGGAGCACATGGATCTGGCGGAGAAGATCGCTGGCAACTTCGCTCGGCGCACTGTTCACCCCAAGGAGGACTTGCTGCAGCTGGCGATGATTGGGCTGATCAAGGCAGCACGGCGCTACGACCCTTCACGGGGGCCATTTCGGCCCTACGGGCGCACTTACGACAATGGGGAAATCACGCACTTCCTGCGGGACAATGGCTTCCTGCTGAAGGTGCCGCCGACGTGGCGGGAGCTTCATGCGCGGGGGCAACGATTGCTGACCTCAGGAGTAGGAGTGGGCGAGATGCTGGAGCGATTAGGGATCAGCCGCGAGCAGTGGATTCAGATCGTTGATGCTTGCTCAGTGCGGGTAGTTGCATTTCCTGTTGATTGAACGCCTCCCCTGAGTGGCAGGCAAGGAGCTTGGGGCAGCGAGGCAGACGATCGTGGTGGCCTGTCCACTCGAGGGGCCTGTTAGGCAGTCTTATCAGCAGTAGTGACAGCAGCATTCATAATTTTCAGATACAATGGAGTTGTGTTACCTCTTCCACCTGTGTAGCTAGCAAATGAGCCAGTAAACTCTTCATAACAACCAGACCTTTGAATCCTAACAAGTAAAGATCGCAACAGTTCAGGATCTATTCCTAATGCAAGGCGGACTTCTTGCTCAAACCCTGGCCAGATCCGCATCGCTCGCTGGAGATCATTCTCATTGCCTGCGATCGGATTATCCTGCTCCTTTTTATGCAGTATTGCTATAATCTGGACTTCGCGATACGAAAGATCATCAACTATTCCAACAATCTCTTCGTACTCATCTGTATTAGAGACTTCCCCTTCTATTTGGCCGCGCAAAATCTTCGCCAGTAGTCGATGATAGAAGACGCCGCCAATGGCCCGGCGGTCTGTCAGCTGCTCCAGCGCCAGATACCTGGGCTGATCGCAGTGCGG
>NZ_JBSYHW010000069.1:0-12365 GCF_056108345.1 Cyanobium sp. NIVA-CYA 375
CTGTGGCGGTGCCGGTGGTTGTACCAATCCACACATGCAGCTACCCATTCGCATGAACGTCCCGACACCCGATGGCACAGTCGTACGAGACTTTATGCACGTCTGTGATCTTGCTGCCGCTCATATCAGTGCCTTAAATTATCTTCTAGCTGGCGGCTGCAGCACGGCATTTAACCTGGGCACCGGAACTGGCTATTCATTGCTGGAAGTTATTCACGCCGTTGAACGCATCACCCAGACAGAGGTAAGCTTACAAGACGTTGGACGCCGCGAAAACGAGCCCGCCTGGAGAATCTGCGATGCCAGCAAAGCTCGGGAGATACTGCAGTGGGTGCCCCACTATTCAAGCCTCGACGTAATTGTGGTCTGAGCTGCCGCAGCGCCGGCGTTGAGCATGCAACAACCGCATCAGGACACACTCCAGGCCCTGGGGGCGGAAGTAAGCCACCTCGATCAAAACCGCCTGAAAGTGCAGTGGGCCCATTGTGAGGAAACCTGGCTGCAATGTGGCCCTGACCCGAGAAAGAACGAGCCACGAGCATCCCGAATCATTCAACGATCCGCGTGGACCATCGCCAGTGCGACATCTTTCACCTGGTGGGCACAGATGTGGAACATGTAGAGCTGCGTGTAGCCTCCGAATCCCAGGATAGCCCAAACAAGAAACCGCAAATTGCCCCCTATATGATGAAAAATGCCTTCAATCCTGGGGACTGAGCACAGGCACCTCAACTGATCGATCGGCACTGGCCCGGTTCAGCTCGCGCTCTAAGCAGAAGATGCGTTTCTCTCGCAGACAGTATTTGCATCCACCAGTGGTTTGCAGATGCTTCTCGGGGGTGATGGAAATCTCCTTAACCGGATGGGCAGTACAGCGGATCTTGATTGGGGTCTTGTAGCTCTTGTAAACGATGGCTGAATAGTCATATTGCCCCCCGAAACGGGATCGGGCCCGCTCTAGGAATAGCTCAAAACTGATTGGGTTTCCCATCACTAGGCCCCGACCAGATCAGACAGGTGTGGGAATGATATTGAGTTTTGCCCAAGAAGCCTACGCTCCACTCAAGAGCGTCACGATGCGTGACAGGCCAGGATGCTTAATGGTGCGTGATGCAGTGGAAAACCGGTGGATTCCGAGGGCGGCTGACCTGACTTTCTAAAATCAAAGGGAGCGCCATGAGGGGAGTGGTGATCAGGCAGGGAGTAATCCCTGCTTTTTTATGGCGGTCAAAAGCCTGCGGTGCGAATCTGAATGCCTGCAAACCAAGCAAGCCCGCCATGGCCCCCGAGAGTCCCCAGCGTCCGCCCTGGCTGAACTGGATATTCCTGCTGGCGTTCCTATGGAGCTCCTACCAGCTGGCTGGACTCTGGTTTGCGCGCCTAAATGGTTAGGGGTATTGGTTAGGCACAAAGAACTGCTCGTTGCGGGGCGAATGAACCTCGCCTTTAGGGGGCTTGCGGGTTTGAGTGGCTCTGGCCTGCTCGATTTGCTGCCTTTATCCGTTTTCTTGTGTTTGCCCATAGTTGACAATCTCCGGAGCTAGCCGCGGCGGCTGGGCTGGGGCCACAGGGCTCGCACCAGACGGACAATCCCCGCAACCACCAAGCCCAGAGCAGCAATGGCCGCAAGCACTAGCAACACCACAGCCAGCAACTGCACCAGCCCCCAAAGGGCCTGCTGCGCCCCGCCGATCAAGTTGGCCAAGGCGGTGCTCAGCAGCAAGAACGTATCGAAGCGGTCTGGCAACTGCAGTAAGGCCAGTAGCAGCCCAGCGCCAGCGGCACCGAGCAGCAGGGCGACACCGGCCTGACGCCAGCGAGCAGGACGGTTGCGGCGGCGAAACACCCGTCGTGTCGATGCACCGGTGGTGGGCAGCTGCAGGGCTCGGCGACGGGGGGAGGTCATACCTCGAGGTCGTAACCGGCGCCACGCATCCAGCGCTCGAATTCCATCAGCACCAACTCGTTAGGGCAGTCGATCAAGGAGAGTTCTGCCACGGTGCAATCCCCCTGCCCCCCGTGGTGGAGAGAGAGGCGAAAGTTCTCGCCACTGAGTCCGCAAACCTCCGGATCACTGCGCACAACCAAATCAAGGGAGGCTCCCAGCCGGGCTACCCGAATCCGCAATTCCGACCAGGTCATCGTCGCCATGGCTCCAATGTCCCATCTAGTCAGGCCCGTCCAAGTTTGACCAGATCGCCGGTTACGTCAATAGCTGATCGGTAGATAGCGCAGACCTCGCTAGCTGGGACATCAGAACGGCGAGCTCAGGGCTGCGGCGGGACCGGGGCTGCTCCCTTAGCCGGCTCGGCGGCAGCTGGCCGCTGTGACGGGTCGAGACCAGGCTTGGGATCTGGTATCAGCAGCCCCAGTCCTGAGGCCACGGCCACAGCCAGCAACCCTGCCAGCGGTGCTGCAAGGCGCTGGGCAAGGGGGCGGCGCTCCAGCAGCTCACGGCCCTTGAGGGGCAGGGGCGGCGGTAGCTCCAGGGGCAGCTGCAGCCGCGAGTCGAGGCGCAACTGATCGAGCACCCGCACGAGGTCGGCAAGCTCGGCATCGTCGAGCTTGAGCTGCATTGGGGGAGTGTCGGGCTGGCTACTACGCAACAACAGGGCATGGCCGCCCTCGGGCTGCGGACCTATCTCCACTGGCTCGGGCTCGGCGCCAAAGCGACGCGGCACGCCACTGATCAGGTAGCGGGCATAGGGCAGCACAACCTGCATCAGGGCCAGCAAATGCTCCTTGCGGCCCTCAATTTCGGGGCGGCCGACCCAGGCCAGGCTCCAGCCCGTGATGATGCCGATGCTCTGACCACTCTGGCCGACCGACACATCCGGCAAACCCTCCACCTTGAGGCGGCAGCTGAGTTGGTCGAACTGAAGTACTTGCTTCATGGCAGGCTCACGTGCTGGGTCATGGCTGGGCATCCAACAGGCTGGCGCGCAGCCGCTCAAAACCACCCACACCGGCGCCCAGGGCCAGGGCCTGGATCAGCAGCCGCGACTGGCGGGCACCCTCCTCGGGATCGAGCAACAGTTGCACGCCACCACGGCGGAGGTTCATGCGCTGGCGCACCAGATCGGCCAGGCGACTGCGGAATAGGTTCCAACGCTCGCTGAGCACTTGCGGTGGCTCGGCGCTGGAGAGCAGGCCGCGCAGCAGGGGGTAGAGGCGGTCGGCCAAGGCGCAAAGAATGCGGATCAGGGCGTCGGTTTCAGCTGGCTCTAGACCCTCGCGGCGAGTGTTGCGGCGCAGGGGGTTGGTGCAGCGGCGTTTCCACAGTTCCACCCGGTTGGGGAAGAGGTTGGTGAAGCCCATCTGCTCGCTCATCCACACCATTGCCTCACCGCCGTTGAGGTCGAGAGCCTCGGCGCTGAGCAACAGCAGGTCGAGGCGTTCGAGGCCGCGGCGGGGAAGCCGGGGGGCCGATTCGGGAGCGAATGAATCCAGGGGCATGGCTGCGATGATGCCAGTAAGTGCACCCAACCGTCACGTTCATGGCCCCAGACCTGCGGGAATTCGTGCGCGATGTGCCTGATTTTCCCAAGCCCGGCATCCTGTTTCGCGACCTCACACCGCTGATGCGCGACCCGGAGGGCTGGCAGGAGGTAATCCGTCAGCTGAGCGCCGTCTGCGAGCGGCTGCAGCCAGATCTGATCGTGGGCATTGAGTCGCGGGGCTTCATCGTGGGCACCGCCCTTGCCACCGCCGTGCGATTGGGTTTTGTGCCAGTGCGCAAGCCCGGCAAGCTGCCCGGGGAAGTTACGGGGGTGGACTACGCCCTCGAATACGGCAGCGACCGGCTGGAAATCCACAGCGATGCCCTGGCCGATGGCTCCAAGGTGCTGATCATTGACGATCTGCTGGCCACCGGCGGCACCGCGGCGGCCTGCGCCGAGCTGGTGGCTGCAGCTGGTGGTGAGCTGTGCGGCTTCGGCTTCGTGGCCGAACTGGCGGCCCTGGAAGGGCGCCGCAAGCTGCCTGAAGATCAGCCCGTCGAGTCGCTGATCATCTACTCCTGAGCCTGCCAACTCAGCAGGGCATCGAACTGCTCCAGGCTGATCAGCCCGAAGCGCCACAGCACCACCGGCAGGGGGGCCTGCTCCTGCTGGGCCTGGCGCAATCCCAGGGCCAGGGCGCTCTCACTGAGGCCAAACTGATGGCGCAGCAGACGCAGCAGCGCCGCTGAAGGTGGCGGCTGGGAACTGGTGCTGATCACCATGCTGACGGCCCCGGATAGCCCATGCTTATCAGCCCTTAAGCAGCTGACAAGGGCCATCGGTCATGGCGGACAGGCTCAGCTGGCGCAGGGGAGCAAGCTTGGCCAGCAGCAGCAGGGCCAGGTGGCGCAGGGGCAGCAGTAGGGGCGTGCGATTTGAGAACAGCCGCACCAGCAAATCGGTAGCCAGCAGGGTGAGCAGCAAATCCGGCCAACGACGCCTTGCATAGGCCGCCGGTAAGCGGTGCACCGCCAGCCGCCCAGCCGCTGCCCGCTGGGCCAGGCGATGCAGGGTGGCCACATCGCGCCAGCAGAGGTTTAGCCCCTGGCCGCCCACTGGATGGCAGCGGTGACCGCTCTCCCCCACCAGCACCGTGTGGCCGCGGTGCAGGCGCCGGGCCAGCAGCAGGGCCACCGGGAAGGCGCGCGGATCGTCGAGCAGGGCATCGGGCTGCAGCTGGTCTGGCAAGGCACCGGCCAGGGCATCAAGGAAGGCTGAATCGCCGAGGCTTTCAAGCTGGCGGCAGCGCTGGGCTGGGGCACTCCAAACCAGCTGAAACACACCAGCGCCTAGGGGCAGCACCGCAAAGGGCCCCTCGGGCCGCAGCAGCTCCCAGGCCTGGTCGTCGGCGCTGCCGCGGAGTTGAACCAGGGCGGTGAGGCAGTTTTGGCGATAGGCCCACTGCAACACGCCGATGCCGAGGGCCTCGCGACTGGGGGAGTGGGGCCCGTCGGCCGCCACGATCAGGTCGGGCGGCGGCTGCTTGGGTGCGACATGCGGCGGCGGCGTGCCCAACTCCAAGGTGATGGCGGGATGGGCGCTCAGGCGCTCCAGCAGCAGGGTCATCAGCGGCCGGTGCTGACCCACCCAGCCCACGGCCGCCGCCGGTGCCGCCGCCCGCCGCGAGCCCAGATCCGCCAAGCAGAAAGGCACCTGGCGCTGGGTGGCCAGATCAAGTAGCTGCAGGGAGCGGAAGGGCACCAGCACCGCCTGCACAGCTGGCCACAGCCCCAGCTGCTCCAGCAGGCGCTGGCTGGAATGGGTGAAGGCGTAGGCGCGGCTGCGCTCGAGCAGCATGGCAGCGGGCAGGGGATCGCTGATCTGCACCTGCCAGCCAGCGTCAGCCAGGGCAAGGGCCGTTAGGGCACCGGTGGGGCCCGCCCCATTCACCAGGGCCCTCAGAACCGGTTTGGACTCGACCATGGCGATGGCGGATCAGCCCGGGGATCGGGCACAAAAAAGCCGCAGCCATAAAGCTGCGGCAATTGGTGTAGCAAAGGCTCAGGCCGGGGCGAGAGCCGGAAGATCAGCCGATGCCAAGCAGGCCGCGGGTGAAGGACTCACCACCCAGGGCGAATTCAGTGGCAAGCAGGGCGATGAAGCCGAGCATGGCCATACGGCCATTGAGCTTCTCGGCGCGCTCGTGGAAGCCCCAGCCGCTTTCGGTTGAAACAACTTCCATGCGGGGCTCGGTGGCGAAGGCGTTGAGGCGACCGCCGTCTTCTGTAGTAACGGTGGCGCCGCGGATGGTGGCAGCTTCGATCGAGGGGGTGGTCTGAGTCATGGATGCCTGACGGGTGCTTGAGAGAAGTGTAACGCAATATTGCAGCTTGTAACTGCGGCTCCGGGAAAATGCTTCACCTGGCTCAGCGGAACCGCTTCAGGCAGAGCTCCTCGAAGGCCGGTCGCAGCAGAAAAGGGTATTCGCCAACCCAAAGCTTGAGCTGGGGCAACCAGGCATCGCTAATGGCCCCCACCTGCGAGAAATCCTTGCGCTCACTCAGCACCAACACCCGCACAACCATGCCGGCACGAATCTGCTGGTGCTTCTTTTCAAAGGGGAAGCGCACCTTGCCGAGATAGCCCTCCTCGTCCTCCAGCTCGAGGGTGAGCCAGGTGCGTCGGTTTTCCACCAGCTCCAGGCGGCCGTCGTTGTTGGCCTGTTCGCGGCGCTGCTCCACGATTTCGCGGGTGTAAAGGTCAGCGATCTGGCCTTCAAACAGGGCTGCGGCCGGATAACGGCGCAAGGTGGAATTTTTCTGGCCCGCCTCAAGGATCGGTCCCCAGAGCAGGTAGAGGGCAAACACAAAGCCCACCACCAGGAAGACCGGGCCGAACTGGCTGGAAAACAACAGGGTCTGGCTGATTAGCAAGGCAATCACCGCGCCGATCACCGAGATCAGCACCCGCTGCAGCACCTTGCGGGGATTACCAGTGCAAGCATTGAACTGGGGGCCAGTGGCCACAGCCGGGATCAGCCGCAGCAGCTCGCCGGGGCGCAGGGGAAGCAGCATCAGATCAGCCGCTCCAGTCCGTAAACAAGGCCGTTCAGCTGGCGCACCTTGCGCACAGTGAGCAGCACGCCGGGCATGTAGGCGGAGCGCTCGATCGTGTCGTGGCGCAGGGTGTAGGTCTCGCCGGGAGCACCAAACATCACCTCTTGATGGGCCACCAGCCCCGGTAAGCGAATCGAGTGCAGGCGCAGGCCGCTGTCGCGCAGGCCGCCGCGGCAGCCGGCCAGGGTTTCGTGCTCTTGCACCTGCTGGGGGTTGAAGGATTTACCCAGCTCCTCGATCAGCTCGGCGGTTTTGATGCAGGTGCCGCTGGGGGCATCGGCCTTGCGGTTGTGGTGCAGTTCGGTGAGCTCGGCGAAGTCGTAGAAGCGGGCGGCGGCGGCCGCCGCCTGCTGCAGCAGCACCATGCCAACTGAAAAATTGGGGATCACGGCACCGCCCACCGAAGCCTTATCGGCAAAGCCGGCCAGATCAGCCAGCTGCCCGGGCGAGAGGCCCGTAGTGCCTATCACTGGGTGCACGCCGTAGGCGATCGCGGCGCGGGTGTGCTCGTAGACCACCGAGGGGTGGGTGAAATCCACCAGCACCGCAGCCCCGCCCTGCCGTGCCGCCTGGCTGGCTTGGCATAGGGCCCCTTCGAAGTCGCTGGTGATCGCCAGCTCCAATTCGCCTAGGCCGAGCTCCAAGCCCAGATCAGCCCCCTCTTTGTCAGGGGTGGTGTCGATGGCGGCCACCAGGGTGCAATCGGGGGCCGCAAGCACGGCCCGCACCACCTCGGCGCCCATGCGGCCCAGGGCACCGGCCACCACCACGGGGATGGTTGCCCCAGAGGCAGGATCGGGTGCAGGAGCCATGGTGTTCTGGAAGCGCTGGCAGCGAGCCTATGCGGGGCATGCGGGGCCATACCTCGCATCAAGGCTGATACATCCGTAGATTCGCCCATAACCCTTCATCCGCGCGCATGTTCACGCAGGTTCGCTCCACCAACCGCCGCGTTACGCCCGGCGACGTGAACGGCCGGGCCGTGATGAAGGCCGTTTATGTGGTGCTCGAACCCCAGTACCAAAACGCCCTTACCCAGGCCGCCAACTCGCTCAATGCCCAGAACGGCCCCCTGGCGATCGAGCTGAGCGGCTACCTGATTGAGGAATTGCGCGACCCCCAAAATTACGCCGATTTCCAGGCCGATGTGGCAGCGGCTGATGTGTTCATCGCCTCGCTAATTTTCATTGAAGATTTGGCCCAGAAGGTGGTGGAAGCGGTTGCTCCCCACCGTGATCGGCTTAAGGCAGCCGTGGTGTTCCCCTCCATGCCGGAGGTGATGCGACTGAACAAGCTCGGCACCTTCTCGATGGCCCAGCTGGGCCAAAGCAAAAGTGCCATTGCAAGCTTCATGAAGAAGCGCAAGGAGGCAGGCGGCGCTGGCTTCCAAGACGCGATGTTGAAGCTGCTCAACACCTTGCCGACGGTTCTGAAATACCTGCCGGTGGAAAAGGCGCAAGACGCGCGTTCTTTCATGCTGAGCTTTCAATATTGGCTAGGCGGAACGCCAGACAACCTCAGGAATTTTCTGTTGATGCTGGCCGACAAGTACGTCTTTCCCCGAGGTGGCTCCGGAGAAGCGGCTGACCGCGCTGCGGTGTTTGTCGCCGAGCCCGAGGTATTCCCCGACCTGGGTATCTGGCACCCGCTGGCACCGGGGATGTTCGAAGACCTCAAGGAATATTTGAATTGGAATTCCAGCCGCGGCGACCTCAGCGAGCAGGCCCGCAAGGGTCCGGTGATCGGCCTAGTGCTGCAGCGCAGCCACATCGTCACCGGCGATGAAGCTCACTACGTGGCGATCATTCAGGAACTGGAATATCGCGGCGCCACCGTAATTCCTGTGTTCTGTGGCGGGCTCGATTTCACCAAGCCGGTGAATGCCTTCTTCTTCGATCCGCTCAACCCTGACGCGCCATTGGTTGATGGGGTGGTGTCACTCACCGGCTTCGCCCTGGTGGGTGGACCAGCCCGGCAGGACCATCCCAAGGCTATTGAGGTATTGAAAAAGCTGAATCGCCCTTACATGGTGGCGTTGCCGTTGGTGTTCCAAACCACCCAGGAGTGGGAGGAGAGCGATCTAGGTCTGCACCCAGTGCAGGTGGCCCTGCAAATAGCCATCCCCGAACTAGACGGCGCCATTGAGCCAATAGTGCTCAGCGGCCGCGACGATGCCACCGGCAAGGCCCACACCCTGCAGGACCGGGTGGAAGCAATAGCCGAGCGGGCTATTCGTTGGGCCTCATTGCGGGTCAAGCCGCGGGCCGAGAAGAAGCTGGCGATCACCGTGTTCAGCTTCCCCCCAGACAAGGGCAACGTCGGCACAGCTGCCTATCTGGATGTGTTCGGTTCGATCTTCCGGGTGCTCGAGGAGATGCAGGTCAAGGGCTACGACGTGCAAAACATGCCGCGGGATTCCAAGGCGCTGATGGAGGCTGTGATCAACGACCCCGAGGCTCTCCAGGGAGCCCCGGAGCTGGCGATCGCCCACCGGATGAGCGTGGAGGAATACGAGCGGCTCACCCCCTATTCCGAGCGGCTTGAAGAAAACTGGGGCAAGCCCCCCGGCAACCTGAACAGCGACGGCACCAACCTGCTGATCTACGGCCGCCACTTCGGCAACGTATTTGTAGGCGTCCAGCCCACCTTTGGCTACGAGGGCGACCCGATGCGGCTGCTCTATTCGCGCAGTGCCAGCCCCCACCATGGCTTTGCCGCTTACTACACCTATTTGGAGAAGGTGTGGCAGGCCGATGCGGTGCTGCACTTCGGCACCCACGGCTCGTTGGAGTTCATGCCCGGCAAGCAGATGGGCATGAGCGAAACCTGCTACCCCGATTCCCTGATCGGCGCCTTACCAAATCTTTATTACTACGCCGCCAACAATCCGAGCGAAGCCACCATCGCCAAGCGACGGGGCTATGCCTCCACGATCAGCTACCTCACTCCACCAGCCGAAAACGCCGGCCTGTATCGGGGCCTCAAGGAGCTGGGCGAGCTGGTTGGCAGCTACCAGCAGCTGCGTGAAAGCAGCCGGGGCGTGCAGATCGTCAACGCGATCGTGGAAACAGCGCGCCAATGCAATCTCGATAAGGACGTCTCCATACCAGAGCTAGATGCCTCAGAGATCGGCCTCGACGGTCGCGATGGCGTAGTGGGTGCGGTGTATCGCCAGCTGATGGAGATCGAAAGCCGGCTACTGCCCTGCGGCCTGCACACGATCGGCAAGCCACCTACCGCCGAGGAGGCAATCGCAACCCTGGTGAATATTGCGGCGCTCGAGCGCGAGGAAGATGGGTTGCGCTCCCTGCCGGCACTGCTAGCCGAGAGTCGGGGCCGCACGATTGCCGACATCTACAAGGGCAACGACGACGGCGTACTAACCGATGTGGAGCTCAATCGCACGATCACCGAGGTGTGTCGCGCGGCGGTAGGCGCCATGGTGAAGGCAGTAACCGGAGCCGATGGCAGGGTAACCCTGCGTCAAAACTTCGCTTGGTTGTTTGCGTTGTTAGAGCAATTTGGCTTCCAGCTGCCCAGCCCCTGGCTGAGCGCCTGCCGCAGCGCCGGCTTCTCTGGGCTTGATCAAGCCGAGCTCGACAAGTTGTTTAGCTATCTGCGCTTCTGCCTTGAGCAGATCTGCGCCGATATGGAGATGCAGAGCCTACTTAAGGCCCTCGATGGCGAATACGTGCTGCCTGGCCCAGGCGGCGACCCGATTCGCAACCCCGGCGTGCTGCCCAGCGGCAAGAACATCCACGCCCTCGATCCCCAGTCGATCCCCACCCGCGCTGCAATCGCTGCCGCCAAGGTGGTGGTGGACCGGCTAATCGAGCGCCAAAAGGCTGAGCAAGGTGCCTGGCCCGAAACGATCGCCTGCGTGCTCTGGGGCACTGACAACATCAAAACCTATGGCGAATCTCTGGCCCAGATTCTCTGGTTTATCGGCGTGCGGCCGGTGGCCGACTCCCTTGGCCGGGTCAACAAGCTCGAGCTGATCTCCCTAGAAGAGCTGGGCCGGCCCCGCATCGACGTTGTAGTGAATTGTAGCGGCGTATTCCGTGACCTCTTCATCAACCAGATGGGCCTGATCGATCAAGGCGTCAAGATGGCAGCTGAGGCCGATGAGCCCCTTGATATGAACTTCGTGCGCCGTCACGCCCTGGAGCAGGCGGCGGCCCAAGGCGTTTCGCTGAGGGATGCGGCTACGCGGGTGTTCTCCAATGCCAGCGGCAGCTACAGCTCCAACGTCAACCTGGCGGTGGAAAACAGCACCTGGGAGGAGGAGAACGAGCTGCAGGAGATGTACCTTTCCCGCAAAACATTTGCCTTCAACGCAGACAACCCGGGCGAGATGAATCAGAACCGCGAAGTGTTCGAATCAGCCATGAAGACGGCCGATGTGACCTTCCAAAATCTGGATTCCGCCGAAATCTCACTCACCGATGTGAGCCACTACTTCGATTCCGACCCCACCAAGCTGATCGCGGGCCTGCGCGATGACGGCAAGGCTCCTGCTAGCTACATCGCCGACACCACCACTGCCAACGCCCAGGTGCGCAGCTTGAGCGAAACCATTCGCCTCGATTCACGCACCAAGCTGCTTAACCCCAAGTGGTATGAGGGCATGCTTAATAGCGGCTACGAGGGGGTGCGAGAGGTAGCCAAACGACTCAACTTCACCTTGGGTTGGAGTGCCACCAGCGGCGCGGTGGACAACTTTGTGTATGAGGATGCCAATGACACCTTCATCAACGACCCGGAGATGCGCAAGCGGCTGATGGAGCTCAACCCCCACAGTTTCCGCCGCATCGTGGGCACCCTGCTGGAAGTCAATGGCCGTGGCTACTGGGAAACCAGCGATGAAAATATCGCTCAGTTGCAGGAGATCTATCAGGAGATCGAAGACCGGATTGAAGGTGTTGCTCAATAATCAGAGCGCAACTACTGCTATTAAATTGAATCACGAATAACCAAAAAGCAAAGTAAGTGCACAATCAGAAAGACACTTTAGTGATTCGCATCCAAATCTCTTTTATAGCAGGGCTATTTCAGCACCATAAGATTTTTTAATTTTAGTAAGTTTTTCTGTTCGCGAACACTAGGCCACATGATTTGAATCCTCTAAAGCCCCTGACTGGGGAGCAGCTGATATGGGGCGGACCTGCCACAAAATCTTTTATTTACAGTAGGTGAATGAAAATAGACTGAGTAGCCAAGTGAGAATCCCAGTGGCTTCAGTCGAGAACAAAACCGACAAAAGATTTCAAGAAAACGAAAATGAATTTGAAAGACATAAAACCGCAAAGTACAGCCTTGAAGGCTTGCTCACGAAGATGCAGGGCAGAGAAAAGTTAAAAATACGATTAAGGCAGGTTGCGGGAATCTGCATGCTTGGCCTTGCAGCAAGTGCTTTTACAATGATCAGCCTACGCCGCACAGCCGCAGAAGCTTATATCACAGGAGATGTAATTCATATAAGAAGTCCCATGCAGGGAAAAGTTGCGAGCGAACCACTTGGAACTGGTGAAATGTTTAATGCAGGACAAGTCTTAGTCAGAGTGACAGCCAGTAGGAGCGAAGAAACCAAGCAAGAATCCACTTTGATTGCATTAGAAAGGATCAACAGTGAAATCTTAGCAATTGAGACTCAGCTATACAACCTAACTCAAGCAAATATTGCACGGTTACGGAATGATGTTCAAACAGGTGGAAAGGAACTTCAAGATCTTGAAGGGATGGAAAGACGCTACCAACAACAAGAGAAGCGATATCGTCAGTTAGTCAAAATGGGGGCTCTTGACCCTGA
>NZ_JBSYHW010000070.1:0-12051 GCF_056108345.1 Cyanobium sp. NIVA-CYA 375
GCTGGACATGGTGTCCGGTTTCCGGCAGCCCAGCAGCGGCGAGGTGCGGGTCCAGGGGGAGAGGATCGTCGAACCGGGGCCCGAGCGGATGGTGGTGTTTCAGAACTATTCCCTGCTGCCCTGGCTGAGCGCCTACAACAACATCGCCCTGGCGGTGAACAATGTTTTCCCCCAGCACCGACGCAACGGCCAGAACCGCTCCACCGTAGAAAGACACCTGGAGATGGTGGGCCTCAGTGAGGCCGCCCACCAGAAACCATCAAGTCTCTCCGGGGGCATGAAGCAGCGCGTTTCAATCGCACGGGCGCTAGCTCTCCAACCAAAACTGTTGATCCTCGATGAACCCTTCGGGGCGCTGGATCCGATCACCCGCGAGGAATTGCAGGAGGAGCTGTTGCGGATCTGGGCCGAACAAAAAGTGACGGTGCTGATGATCACCCACGACATCGACGAGGCCCTGTTTCTCGCCGACCGAATCGTGATGATGACTAACGGCCCGGCCGCCCAGATCGGCGCCGACCTCAGCTTGCCCTTCCCCCGCCCACGTCAGCGCAGCCAACTGATGGAGATGCCGGAGTACTACGAATTCCGCAACGAAGCCCTCGATTTTCTTTATCGCCGCTTCGCCAACGACGTCGACTGAGCAGTGAGCGCTGAGCAGTGAGCTGGTAACAAGCAACACAGCAGATGATTGCGCTTAATGAGACCTTAACCTCAGTCCAGGCAGCTTGTGCTGGTGGGCCCCAGGGGCTTTTTTTCGACCCCGCGAATCCATCAACCGCGGTGTGAGACCCCCGATGAAATTTTTCCAACAGCTACTGCTGGCCGTGGCCGGCACGGGCCTGCTGGCCCCTCTAGGCGCAACCGCCAATGAGCTGTCTTCGTTGAACGGCAATGCCGCCATAAACGACTACATGGAGCAACAGGAGATCGATGAGCTCAAGGCTTGGCGCTCTCAAAATCAGGTCACTAGTGTTAACCAGTTTTCTGACGTAAGGCCTACCGACTGGGCTTACCAAGCACTAAGCAACCTGGTGGAAAAGTATGGCTGCGTAGCCGGCTATCCCAACGGCACCTACAAAGGTGGCCAGGCCATGACCCGCTTCGAAGCGGCGGCCCTGCTCAATGCCTGCCTCGACCGCGTCACCGAAGTGACCGACGAGCTGCAGAGGTTGATGGATGAATTCAAGAAGGAGCTAGCTGTGCTGAAGGGCCGAGTCGACGGACTCGAGGCCAAGGTGGGCAAACTGGAAGCTCAGCAGTTTTCCACCACCACAAAGCTCAAAGGCGAGGTTAACTTCATCTTGGGTGGCGTGCCCGATTACAACTCAGACTTCAGGGTGGGAACCCCTCCTGTTGCTGTTGGCAGGCAGGACCGCACCACCTTCAATTACGACGTGCGCCTGAATCTTGACACCAGCTTCACCGGTAAAGACCTGCTCAAAACGCGCCTACGCTCGGGGAATTTCACAGCCTTCAGCCCCTTCAACGCAGGAGATAGTCTGTTCAAGCTTGATAAGGCCTCCAGCACCAATGCAGGAGCTTCCGGCGTTGGTGGCATCGATACCGTATCGATCGATCGCCTCTATTACCAGTTCCCGGTAGGCAAATCGTTCACCCTCACCGCCGGCGCCTTGGTGCGCAACACCGAAATCCTCGCCTTTATCCCCAGCGCTTACCGCTCCCAGCTGCTCGACTACTTCTCCGTGGCTGGCACACCAGGGGTTTACAACAAGGCAACAGGGCAGGGATTTGGGGCCGTGTGGAAGCAGCCAGTGCCAAAAGGGCAGGGCTTCTGGAACGCCTCACTGAACTTCATCGCCCAAGACGGTGAAATCTCCAATGAAGGGATTTTCGACAGCGATGGCAGCCTCAACACCATGGTCCAAATCGGCTACAAGGGCACCAGCTGGGGGGCCGCCGTCGCCTACCGCAACGGCACCTTCGGCACTCGCACGATCAACTCCAACGGCACCGCCTTCAACGTACTCACATCCGGCCAAACATCTAATAATTTTTCAATAGCAGGTTACTGGCAACCCATCGACGCTGGAATCGTCCCCTCAATCAGCGCTGGTTACGGCTTCACTGATATTTCGGGGGGCATAGCTGGAGCCGCTGATTCCCAGTCCTGGTATGTCGGCCTGCAATGGGATGATACCTTTGCTAAGGGTAATAGCGCTGGTGTAGCAATCGGCCAAAACCCGAGCGCTGGAACCGGCGTTAAAGATCCCCTCTCTCTGGAGCTCTTCTACAAGTTCCAGGTAACTGATAACATCTCAATTACTCCAGGGCTCTTCTACATCGCTAATAGCTCCAACCAGGTGAACGACAAAGATCTCTGGGGCGGCGTGGTTCAAACCCAGTTCCGCTTCTAATCCAGGATAATTCCAACATTACTAGCCCCCGAAATCGGGGGCTTTTCATAAGAACTAAGCGCCACTGCCGCTGCCTTGAGCTCCGGCTGCTTCGAAATCGGGCAGCCCAGCTCATGCATCAGTCGATTGGCCTCGCAAGCCAGCTCGCCTTGGGAGGCGCCCCAATGCATCGGCAAAAACACGGTGCCGGGCCGAATGCGCTCGGTGATTTGCACCTTCACCGACACCGCACCGCGGCGCGATCGCACCTGGGCCCAGGCCCCATCAACCAAGCCGGCGCGAGCCGCATCGCTTGGATGCAACTCCAGCAGCGGCTCGGGGTGGGCCTTGAGCGCCCGCGCCACATGGACTGTGCGGGTCATGGTGTGCCAGTGGCCCAGCAGCCGCCCCACCGTGAGCACCAGGGGATAGGAGTCGCAGGGGGGTTCGGCCAGGCCCAGGGGCGGATCGGCCCAGAGGCGTGCCTTGCCGGAAGGAGTCGGGAAGGCCAGATCGACATAGAGGCGCGCTGAGCCGCCGCCGGGGGCGGTGCCGGCGGGGAAGGGCCACTGCTGGGGGCCGTGCTCGGCCAGGAGCTCGTGGCTAAGGCCGCTGCTATCGCACACCCGGCCGGCCGTGAGTGCCACGAATTCGGCATACACCGCGGCGGCGTCAGGCCAGCCGAACTGCGCCTCAAAACCGAGACGCCGGCCCAACTCCGCAAAGATCGCCCAGTCGGCCCGGGCCTCGCCAGGGGGCTGGCGGAAGGCAGAGCAGAGGGTGACGCGGCGCTCGGAGTTCACCATTACGCCAGCCTTCTCGCTCCACTGGGCCGCCGGCAACACCAGATGGGTCAGGGCCTCGGTTTCCGTACCGGCATAGGCCTCACTCAGCACCACCAACGGGCAGTTCGCCACCGCCGCCCTAACCCGATCGAGGCTGGGCAGGCTTACTAAGGGGTTGGTGGCCGCCACCCACCAAAGCTCGAGCTCGCCGCGCTCCATCGCCTCGATCTGTGGCCACACCGCCAAGCCAGGCTCTGGCGAGATCGAGCCAGCAGCAAAGCCCCAGTGGCGTTCCACCTCGGCCCGGTGCGCTGGATCATCCACGGAGCGGTAACCGGGCAACAGCTGGGCCAGGCCACCCACCTCGCGGCCACCCATGGCATTGGGCTGGCCGGTAAGTGAAAAGGGTCCGGCGCCGGGGCGGCCGATCTGGCCGCTCACCAGGTGCAGGTTGCAAATCCCGGCCACGGTGGCGGTGCCCTCGCGGCTCTGGTTTACCCCCATCGACCAAAGGCTGAGCGCCGCCTGGCTGGCGATCCACCAGTCGGCCAGCTGGCGCAGGTCGGCCTCGGCGATGCCGCACACCGCCGCCGCCCGCGCCGGCTGCCAGGCCCGCCAGAGGGTCTCCAGCTCGGCAAAACCCTCGGTGTGGGCTGCCACGCAGGCCTGATCCACACCGCCATGCTCAAGCAGCAGGTGGCCCAGGCCGCAGAGCAGGGCCAGGTCGGTGCCGGGGGCGATCGCCAGGTGCAGGTCGGCGGCATCGCTGGTAGCGGTGGCGCGCGGATCCACCACCACCAGGCGCGGCCCAGCCCCCTTGCGCCGGCGCTTAAGCAGCCGCTGGAACAGCACCGGATGGCACTCGGCCGTGTTGGTGCCGATCAGCAGCACCAGATCGGCCAGATCGAGGTCTTCGTAGCAGCAGGGCGGGCCATCGGAGCCGAAGCTGCGGGCATAGCCCGCCACCGCCGAACTCATGCAAAGGCGCGAGTTGGCGTCGAAGTTATTGCTGCCCAGGGCGCCCTTGAGCAGCTTGTTGGCTGCGTAATAGTCCTCGCTGAGGAACTGACCGGAGCCGTAGATCGCCAGGGCTTGGGGCCCCTTGGTGGCCAAGGTGGCCTCGATGCGCTCCACCAGGATGGTGAAAGCCCGCTCCCAGCTGATCGGCTCAAAGGGCTGGTCGGTGCGCGCACGCCACAGGGGCGTGGTGAGGCGGTTGGGGTGCAGGGTTTCGCCCACGGTGGCGCCCTTGATACACACCTGGCCCAGGGACGAGGGATGGTGACGGTCGCCACGGGCGGCCCAGAGACCGCCGGGTTCAGCGGGGGCCTTCAGCTCCAGGCCGCAGCCCACACCGCAGTAGGGGCACTGAGCTAGGGCAGCTGAACTGGCGGGATCACTGACCATGGGGCTATTCGACCAAGCCAGGGCACCCGATGATGGTGGCAATTGTTACCGCAGTTACCCCTGGGCTCCCTCCTAGCTAGCACCTGCTTCCACTTCGAGGCCGACTTCACCGCCGACCTGCGCTGCATTCCGATGGCCGTGCGGCGCAAGCTCGATCTGGCCGGCATCAAGCTGAAGCTGCAGCATTGGAGCGAGCTGGGCGAGGCCGAGCGCGCTGGGCTGCTGGCCTGGCCCGACGACCCCGCCGCCATCGAGGCGTTGCGCCAGCACCTGCAGGCGCGCACCAGCGCCCTCAGCTCCGGCCAGGCCAAGGACCTGCCCCGAGCCGAGGCTGAGCCCTGGCAGCAGGCCGACCAGCTGCCCGAAGTGCTGACCACCTCCTGCGCCCAGCTGAACCTTGAGCTGCGCAGCGGCGGCTGGGCAGAGCTCACCGAACTGCAGCGCTTCGCCCTGGTGAAGCTCAGCCACCCGGGCCACGAGCACCGCAACCTGCCGCGGGCCCTGGCGGAGTTTGGGCTGGTGGTGTGAGCCCACCCCTACGCGCCTGCCTGCTCAGCGGTGGCGAGAGCCGGCGCATGGGCCGCGACAAGGCGCTGCTGAGCCACCCCGAGGGCGGCACCTGGCTGGAGCGCACTCTGCGACTGCTGGCCCAGCTAGAGATACCGATCAGCCTGCTGAGCCGCCATGGGGCGCACCTGGAGCTGGCGGAAGAGCTGGCCCTGGAGCTGGCCCCGGGCTCGCCGATGACGGCCCTGGCCGAACCGCCGCCCTGGGAGGGGCCGCTGCTGGCCCTGCACCGGCTGATGCAGCAACACCCAAACGAGCAGCTGCTGCTCTGCCCGGTGGACATGCCGGATCTCAGCCTGGCCGCCCTGCAAACCCTGCTGGCGAGCGCAGCAACAGGGAGCCCGATCCGGCTGCTGCTGGCCCACGACGGTGAGCGGCTGCAACCGCTGCTGGGCCTCTATCCGAGCAGTGCCCCGATCCGGGCCCACCTGGCCGCGGCGGTGCAGCGGGGCGAACGGCGCCTGCAAAGCTGGCTGGTGGAGCTGCCTTACCAGGCGGTGCCGCTGGATCCCCGGGCCATCCGCAACGTGAATCGGCCCTAAGCCAAGTCACTCGGCCGACTCCCCCACCGCCGCCACCATGCTCTCGCACCGCTCCAGCTCCGCCTCGACCAGTGCCAGCAGCTCCTGCCGCGGCGCGGGCAACGGAAATGGGCCCTGCTCATAGCGGGCCTCCACCGCAAACACCTGCAGCTCAAGCAGCCGGGGATCAAGCTGCTGACCAGCCAGGGCGAACAGATCTTCGAGGTCATGGACCCGGGGTGGCTGGCGATCAGCCAGCACGATCCAGGCTTTGAGCAGTTTCTCCACTGCTTGCTGGGCGGTGAAGCCCCAGTCTTCGTCGGGATAGGCAGGGTCAAGGGTCAGCCCCAGGCTGCGCAGATGGCGGCGCACAATCGCCAGGAGCAGCAAGGCGTCTTCAGCGGGCGACATACAGCACCCGGCCCTCACGGGCCACATCGCCAAACACGTGCCAACGGGAGCCACTCAGGCGCTCGGCATCGGCGCTGCCCGCCACCACCAGGTCGACAGCCACTCCCTGCCGGCCCAGCGCTCGGTTGAAGCGCTTCCAGCAGGCCATCTTTTCGGCCGGCGTGAGCTGGGGCTGGCCCACGATCACCGCCAGATCCAGATCTGAGTCGGGCCGTGCCTCACCCCTGGCCCGGGAACCAAAGGCGATCACCGCCTGCACATCGGGTTCGGCGCACAGACGCGCCAAGGCTTCCCCAGACCTCTGGGGATCCAACCCCGGACCCAGCTCAGGAGCCGGCTCCAGCGCCAGGGGATGGCGCCAGGGGATGGGGGGCGGCGTGAAACGCTCGGCAGCGGAGGCGACCATGCTGAAACGCTACCGCCAACATCAGGCCAACAGCCATAGCGTGGCCGCCATGGCCAGTGCCACCGACCAGCTCAACCGGCCCCTCGGGGTACTGCGGCTGTCGCTCACGGCCCGCTGCAACCTGGCCTGTTCCTATTGCTTGCCGGATGGGGTGGAGCCACCGGGCCTGCTGACGCTGGAGCAGCGGCTACGGGTGATCGGGGCGGCGGTGAGCCTGGGAACCCGCAGCCTGCGGCTGACCGGCGGCGAACCCCTCCTGCACGGCGGCCTGGAGGAACTGATCGCCGCCGTGCGGCCCCTGCGCGCCACCCACCCGGAGCGTCCCGGCCTGCGCGAGATCGCCCTCACCAGCAATGGCCTGCTGCTGAGCGCGGCGCGCGCCCGGAGCCTGCGGGCCGCTGGCCTCGATCGGATCACCCTCAGCCTCGATGGCACCACGGGCGCGTCGGTGGCCCCGATGGCTGGCCTGGCAGATGCCGCCGCTGGCGAGCGGGCCTTGGCGGCGGTGCTGGCGGCGATCGAGCACGCCCAGGCGGCGGGCTTCGATCCGGCGCTGGGCGCCCTAAAGCTCAATGCCGTGATCCAGCGCGGCGCCAACGACGACCAGTTGCTGCCCCTGGCGGGCCTGGCCCGGGAGCGGGGGCTGGAGCTGCGCCTGATCGAGTTCATGGACGTAGGCAACCGCAATGGCTGGCGCCCCGAGGCGGTGCTGAGCGCCGCCGAGATGCTGGAGCGGCTCGGCGACCGCTGGCCGCTGGAGCCCCGGGGGCGCGCCAGCCACGGCACGGCCAGCCGGTGGCGCTACAGGGATCGCGACCCGGAAAGCGGGGGCGCCCATCTGGCGGTGGTGGCGTCGGTGAGCGCCCCCTTCTGCGGCGACTGCAATCGCCTGCGCGTCACCGCCGACGGCATCGCCTACACCTGCCTGTTTGCCGCCCCCGGCAGCGGCCTAGATCTGCGCCCCTGGCTGCAACCAGACTCCCCAGCCGACGCCGTGGGCAAGGCGATCTCCGGCCTCTGGAGCCAACGTGCCGACCGCTGGAGCGAGCAACGCCAAGAGGCCTGGCAAGGCGACAACCCGCAGCGCACAGCAACCGCCCCAGCCCATGCGGAGATGGCCTACTTGGGCGGCTAACCCAGCAGCAGCCAAAGGGTCACAGCCAGTGGTGCGGATAGGGCAGCGCTCCCTTCACCCAGCGGCTGAAGGCCGCGGCGATCAGCACCAGCAGCAGCGAACCGCTGAGCACGGGGGTGAGCACAAACGGCGGCGTGGCTCCCAGCGCCACGCCGAGAAAGGCGAGACCACCGGCGGGGGGATGCAGGCAGCGCAGCTGCTGGCCTAGCAACACCGTGAGCCCCACCGCCAGGGCGATCACCAGTGGCCCCTGGCCCAGCCAGGCCACCGCCGCCACGCTCACCAGCGCCCCCACCAAGTTGCCGAGCACGATGTTGCGCGGCTGGGCCAGGGGGCTGGCGGGGTAGCCAAACAACAGCACCGACGATGCCCCCAGTGGAGCCGCCAGCAGCACCATGCCACTCCAGGCACCAAGCAGGCCGAGCAGGGTGAGCGCCAACAGCGTCCCCAACCAGGACAAAGCCCGCTGGCGGCGCCGAAAGCGAGGTTGATAAACCCGCCCGCGCCGCCGCTGCTCCACCAGCCAGCTCTGCAGCATCACCCCACCTGCAGGCGCACCGGGTCGCCCACTAGGCCGCGGCGGTCGACCTCCTGCTCCATCGCTATCTCTTGGGCAAGCGCCACCCTCTGGCAATTCACTGTCGAGGCAGCCGGGTGCCGCCGTGGTGCCGATAGCTACGGATCTGCTGGCCGAGCTCAAAGGCCGCGCAGCAGCACCGGCACCCGCTTGAAAGCCGGGGTGCCGCTCTCGGGATCTTTGTGGGGCCGCATCAGCACATTGGCCTCCGGATAGAACATCAAGGCGGCACCGCGGCGAATCGATCCTGGAATCAGCTCGATGCCCTCAAGGCTGCCGGCCTCCCCCTGCACCGTGACCCGCTGGTGAGCGACCAGGCCACTGGCAACCAGGTCTTCCGGATTCATCAGCAGTGTGTGGCGGTGGGGCATGCCGCGGTAGCTGTCGCCCGGCTTGTACACCACGGTGTTGTGCTGGCCGTAGCTGCGTGCGGTGATCAGGCTGAGCACCAAGCCCCGCTCGCCTGGCGCCAGGCCGCCGAAGTGCTCCGGATCGGGAAGCGCGAGATCGGGCAGGGGAGTGGGCGCCAGCTGGGCGCGGCCCGTGGCGGTGGGGAAGCGCGGCTCGTGGAACACCCGCCCCCTCACCTCGAATTCCCGCTTGCTGGCGTCGATCTCGGCCATAGCGTCGTAACCGGGCACGGTGCGGGCGATCAGCTCGCGCACATACACCGGATCCTGCAGGCGCCGCCAGTCGATCGGCTCCTCGCCCAGCACGCGGTGGGCCAGCTCCGCCAGGAAGCCCACCTCGCTCACCAGCTGGCCGCTGCCCAGGTGGGTGGTGCCGGGTTCGTTGAGGCGCACCCAGTTGTTGCCCGATTCCACTGTCGTGCGATGGGGCGTCTCGAAACGGTTGAACACCGGCAGCAGCAGGGTCTGACGAGCGCCGAGGCCGTGGAAATGGCCGGTGTTGGGCTTGGTGGCTAGGTAGGCGATGGTGTCGATGCGGCCGAGGGCGCGGCGGGCCTGGGTGCTGTCGGGGTTGGCGCCGAACAGGTTGCCGCCCAGGCAGAGCAGGGAATCGACGGCGCCGGCAGCGGCCGCCTCGATCAGGGCGCAGGTGTCGTAGCCGGGGGTGGGGCTGAGGGGCCGACCGAGCAACTGCTCGAGGGCAAGGCGCATCGGCTCGCGCAGGTGCACTGTCACCCCCATCGAGCCGAAGCCCTGCACGTTGGAGTGGCCGCGGATCGGCATCGTGCCCGCCCCGGGCCGACCCACGTTGCCGCTGAGCACGGCCGTGTTGGCGATCGCCTGCACGTTGGTGGTGCCGTTGGCGTGGTGGGTGATGCCCATCGCCCAGGCGAACACCACGGCCCGGCAGGCGGCCAGCCGGGCGGCGGTGTGCTCCAGCTCCTCGCGGCTGAGGCCGCAGCAGCCCGTGATCGCCTCCCAGCTGGTGCCCTCGATCTGGGCGATCAGCTCCTGCCAGCCATCGGCGTGGGCCTTCACGAACGCAAGGTTGATGGCGCCCCGCTCCAGCAGCGCCTTCTGAAGGCCGAGGAACACCGCAGTATCGGAGCCGGGAATCGGCTGCAGAAACAGCGAGGCGATCTCACTGCCGCCGCCAAGCATGGAGCGGATCGGGAAGGCGGGCGAGCCGAACTTCAGCAGCCCCGCCTCCAGCACCGGATTGATCACGATCACCGTGCCGCCGCGCTCGCGCAAGCGGATCAGCTCGTTCATCAGGCGCGGGTGGTTGGCCGGCGCATTTGAGCCCACCAGCACCACGCCATCAGCGTGCTGCAGACCCTCCAGGTTCACCATTGAGGTGCCGCTGCCGAAAGCCCGCGTGAGGCCGAGGGTGGAGGGGGCGTGGCAGAGGTCGGAGCAGTCGGCCAGGTTGTTGGAGCCGAAGGCGCGCAGGAACAGCTGCAGTAGATAAGCGGCCTCATTGGAGGAGCGGCCGGAGCTGTAGGAGGCCACACGCTCGGGCGGCGCCGATCGGAAGGCCTCGGCCACCAGCTGGTGCACCTCTTCCCAGCCGATCGGCTCATAGTGGTCACTGCCGGCGCGGTGGATCAGGGGCCGATCAAGCCGCCCCAGGCGGTCGCATTCGGCAGACGTGAGCCGCTGCAGCTCGGCCAGGCTGCGCCCGGCGAACACCTCCCGGGGCACGGCAGGCTGCAGCTCGGCGCTAATCGCCTCCACGCTCTTGAGGCAGCGCTGGAGCGGCTCACCGAGCTCATCGCGAAAGCCACCGTTCTGGCCGCCGGTGCCCCAGGCGCAGGACAGACAGGCGCTCTGGTGGGTGAGGGCCTGCCAGAGCTTCGGGCCAGTAGGCGAGAGGGTGGCGCGGGCCCAGCCGTCAATCAAGGGCCAGCCGCCACCGCTGGTGGCGTCTTCCGGTGCAGGCGACGGAACGGCCTCGGAGGGGGTCAAGGCAGCAGCTGCCGGGGTATCCAGTTAAGGAGTGACTCCGGCGTAATTGGGGAGCCTGGCGAGAAACTCAGCCAATCGATCAAACAGCGTCATGCTTCAAACCATGCACCACCCCATGCCCCCAACCTCCGTTCTGCTGGCTGCATCCGCGCCAGCGGCCTGGTAGATGCACGGCTGGTGGGCAGCGTTGATAGCCGGCCGCTATCCCCAGGCCCACATGGCCCAGGCCACACCAGCAGACGACTGGCGCTGAGGAAAAGGGTGGGCTAGGAGCAGTGGCTGCATCGTTCAAGCCGCCACGCCGCATACCCTCCGTCACTCCTTCGCTACCCATCTGCTGGAGCGTGGAAAGGATATCCGCACGATCCAGGAGTTGATGGGGCACAGAGATGTAAACACCTCCATGATCTACACCCATGTGCTCAACCGAGGCCCCATGGGAGTGAGCAGCCCTGCTGACTTTTTGTAACCCCAAGAACCGTCTTATACGGACCCGTATAAGACGGCCAGGACATAGCCCGCATTCATGCAGAAGCCAGGCTAGATAGGGATAAGGGAGTGGAGTCTGCTTCAGAGGGTCCTCCCATTTAGCGTTGGAAAGTTGCGAACAGCCATTGCAGGCGCGGCTATAATCAGAAAGTCGTTTCATATCTCATTTGTCACCAACCATCTTCAGGGATGGCGAATTTAGATTCTTCTTCTTCTCACGTGAGGAGAGCCGCCCTCACGTCCATGTGAGCCATCCTGATGGTGAGGCGAAGTTCTGGCTCAACCCAACCGTTTAACTCGCTCGCAAAATTGGGTTAAGCTCACAGAGGATCAAAGAAGCAGAGCGCCTGGTCGAGACACGTCATCAGGAGATCATCGATGCCTGGAACATCCACTTTGGCGGCTGAGGTTACGAACGTATCTGGACATTTTGTCTGGGTGCTTATCGACGATGAAGAGCTGGGGCTTCCCTATTCCGAATTTCCTTGGTTTAAAACGGCAACTATTCAGCAGGTCCTAAACGTGATGCGTCCGACCTCGGAGCATCTTTATTGGCCTGATCTAGATGTTGACTTGTCTGTCGAGTCGATACGCCATCCGGAAAGGTTCCCGCTGAGGGCCAAGAGCACTTTCCAACCCTGCCATACACCTGACCCGCCTCCATCATTTTGAGAGCCCACCGAGACTCGGAACGCGCAGCTCTTTGCGGGCAGGTGATGGCAAGCGTTGGACCAAGCCGCTGCGCGGCAAATTTCAAGAACTAGTCATAGGCAACTGCCACGGGCGTGTGCGACAAGGGGCAATACGGCTTAATACAAACCGAAGGTTTTTCTGACCACTCCTGGCTGAACAGCTGAGCGGCCATGACAATCAAGACACTGATGTCGTGATTGTTCCCCAAGGAGAATCTTCCCATGAATTCAGGAGAACTTGAGAAGTTCAAGGGCACCTCGAAAAATACGATCAGCCCTTGCGTTGAGGCGACAATAGCTTATAATTTGAATAGTTAATTGCATGC
>NZ_JBSYHW010000071.1:0-11857 GCF_056108345.1 Cyanobium sp. NIVA-CYA 375
GGGATCGGGCTTCATTACTCGTTCTGACGGAGTGTTGCTCACCAATGCCCACGTGGTGGAAGGATGGAGATTGGCTGCCTGGGCGCGAGGAGCGCAACGGTCTCGCGCAGAGGAGGACCAATCAGCGATGAATCCAAGGGCTGAACTGGCTTGACCTCTGAAAGCCTGAAAGCATTTTCCAGACTGGCGAGTATCCCGATCGATGAATCTATTAGGGTCCCATCGAGATCAAAGATGATGGTACGGGGAACGCCCATAATTACGCGACCTGGTGCGAGCGTGCAGTCATCAGAATCGCATCATCCAAAGGGACCGTGACAGAAAGATCGTGCATGGAGCAAGCCTTATTGATGTCAGGAACATAGCGATTTCGACCAGCCAAGTAGTTGGCTGAACCCAGGATGTGGACAGCCTTCTCTGGCGCTATCAGATCTCTGACTCGGTGGGCCAGTTCGGCGATACTGATGGCTTCATCAGAGCCAACATTATAAGCTTCGCCAGAGATTCCCTTTTCAAGAAGGGTCCAGAGCCAATGGGCAAGATCACTTTGATCCATGTAAGAGCGAACAGGCGAACCATCACCAGCCACAATGACAGACTCAGAGAACAAGGCGTCTCGGATAAAGTTTCCAATTGCGAAGTGGACGTCCAAAGGCAAGCCGGGGCCAATAAACGCAAAACATCTTGCAATGACAACCTCAATGCAGAAAGAGTCCAGGTAGAGATGACAGAGATGCTCTGCGGCACGCTTACCTAAACCATAGGCATTGGCGGGCTTAGAGAGATCTGGACTTCCCGGCCAAGCTTCATCGAAACCTTTGAGATCCGGGGGCTGACTCCCATAGACAGCCCCAGAGCTGACATAGAGGAATCGTTGGACGCCACTTTGGACTGAAAACTCAAGAAGATTATGGGTTCCTGTGATGATCTGATCAAATCGTTTCAAAGGCGACAGCCCTGGGCCGAAAGTCGAATCTGTAGCGGCATGAATGACATGGGAGTATTGCTTCGATGTTGGCAGCGAGCGCCTGTCGAGTATGTCACCTTGATACATCAGCAGATGTGGAATATCTCGAAACTGCGGATTCGCATCCAAGAACGCCTCAGTGTTTCTACTAAGAACGGTTAATGTAAAGTCGGATCCTCGAGTTGGCAGAACTAAGAGCAGGTACGGCAACAAGGCTTTGCCGAAGAAGCCCGTTCCACCGGTAATCAGAATATCCATCGACCCAGGAATAAGGAGAGTTGCAATTGTTGCTATGGATCAATGCCACGATCGAGAATGAGCTGCCGCAATGCTGGATTCTCACTGTAGGGGCCGTCGATATGATCAACCGTGAGTTGTTCATTGCCAGTGATCGTTCTTGTCAGGCGTTCGCCATTTACCACTTCACGGCAGGAGAGCTGGCCTTTGTGCAGAGGAATGGCGAGGTAGAAGTCCTCGTCAAATGTTTCGGAGGAGAAAACATACCCTTCCGGCAGTTCGTGGCGTGCATAGACACCGCGAACCAGCTCATCAAGATAACGCCTTTCTTTTTCCGTTATGTTGCGTCTTGCTTCGCCTGGACCACCGCACATTTGAACAGCTTTGTGAAACGCCTTGAACCACTGATCCACTTGATGGGGCAGAGAACAGTAGGGGCTTACGGGAATGCCGTTATGGTCGATATCGATGTGCCGCTCCCAGGTTCGTGCCCCTTTGGCGTAAGTGAGCAGCATTGAGTTCTGCCAGTCGGTCATCTCATGCGTTGAAAAGCCGATCACATGATTAGGGAAGCGCTCTCGAAGATAGTCAATCTGATTGAGTTCCAGCTCACAATCCTGAGAGGGGTAAAGGGAAACACAGTGGTTGATCGCCAGAGGTATGCTGCGATTCTCGAAGAATCGGACACAGTCGTCAATCGTTTTGTCAAATGCACCACCTGTTGAGATAATTACAGGCTTACGAAGTTTCGCAACACGCTCAAGCAGAGGCCACGTTGCGATGTCAGAGCTTGCAACCTTAATGATGGGCAGGCTAAAAGTATCGCAAAGGTCAACGGAAACTTCATCAAAAGGGGTTGCCATGGGAATGCAGCCACATTTCACAACTTCTTCTATGAGAATCTTGAATTCATCGATGGACAGCTTGGTGGCTTCCGTCTTTTGGATATAGCGTGATTCGGCGTGCCCCTTGAAAGTGGGATGCACAAAGCTATCAACATCACGGAATTGTAACTTAATTGCCGTGCGAACCGAATTCACGCGGGCAACGGTTGCAAAGTCACGAATGATCTTGATACCGCGATCAAGGTCACCCCAATGATTATTGGCAAGCTCCAATACAAACAGGTTTTCAAACGTAAAGCGGTCAGTGGGGGAGATCATGAAGAGGAGTGGTGTGATTCAGAGTGCGGATGTATGCTCAAGGAGGTAGCTGCGAATGGAGTGCAGCTTCTCAGCAGGAAGGTGAGGAAACATGTCATCCAGCTCAGGCGTTCGAATCACGCCATCCACGAGCTTTGACTTCAGGCGTGGTTCAAACTCCTGACCTTCGTAAAGCTTGACAACGCAGACCCGCGGACCGTTGGTTTCGAGCAATACTTTCTTCAGCATCGCATCAATGTCTTGATCATCGCTAAGAGTGGTGACTGGCAAGCCAAAGGCTTCGGCAACACGGGCAAAATCAGGAAAGCTCACACCTGACCCTGGCGAAGCACCATGTTCGCGGCCGAAGAAGTTCGATTGAGTCTGCTTAATCGAGAGGTAGCCGTTATTGTCTAGGATAAGAAGCACCACATCCAAATCGGAGGAGGCGAGGGTCTGCAGTTCCTGCAGATTCATCATCAATGAGCCATCGCCTGCCAATACCACGGTGGAACCTGTCTCTCCTAATTCCTGACCTGCCAAGGCCGCACCGATCCCAGCCGGCAGGTCATAGCCCATGGAGGCGCAGCCACTATTGCTGAACATGCGCTGTCTTCCGCGCAAGGGCAGAATCTGAAAAGGAACAATGCAAGCTGTCGCATCCCCGCAAACGATGCGTTGATCACCCTTCAGATGCCGCGCCAACGCAAACATGAAATGATACGGGTTGATACCGTTGCCCTTTGGGGGCTGTCGATAGTCCGCTGCGGTTGCCGCATGATCAGTGGCAACTTTCCGGAGCCTTGAGCGCCATTGCTTGCGATGATCGACAGCTTGTTCAGAAGTGACCCCAGGTGAGAAGTTCTGCAGATGGTCCTGTGCTGCCGTGATGAACTGCCTGATGTCCGCTTGAATAGGTAAGGTGATATTGAGATAAGGCTTTTGCAGTTCTGCCGCATCAACGTCAACCATCACGATCTTCGCGTGGCTTGCAAATGCAGACCAGTTATAACTAACTTGGCGAATATTCAGGCGAGAGCCAAGAACGATCAGCAGATCACATGCCTGAACTGCGAAGTTGCCCGGTCGTGTTCCGATGGTGCCAGGCCGGCCAATGAACAGTTCATGGTTATTATCAATGATGTCATGGGTCCACGCCGTGACGATTGGTATCTGCAGAGTCTCAGCAAACTGCAGCACTTCCTGCTGGGCTCTAGAAAGACGCACTCCTGTTCCCAGTAGCAACAAGGGTCGCTTGGAGTGGCTTAACAAGGTGGTGAACTCAGCCAGATCCTGTACGGAGATCGTAGGCAGTGATGTTTGCTGGTCTGCTTCGATCAAGGGCTGATGTAGACAGTCCTGAAGCAGCGCCGAACGAGTTCCTTGGATGTCCACAGGAATCTCAATCCAACAGGGGCCGGGGCGTCCACTTGAGGCCAGTTGGATGGCACGGTCGACTGCTGCAATGGATTCCTCTGCAGAACGCAGGGAATGGAATGATTTAACAAAGGCTGGAATGTAGGCATCGGACCGTGCCTCCTGGTCTCCGAGTTGGCGCAGCGGCAGAGCGCCAACCCTTTCGAGCAAGGTTTCGGTTTTGACCTGGCCGGAGACGATAATCATCGGAATCGAGTCCGTGTAGGCTCCAAACACGCCGTTCAGTGCGTTGATCGCTCCCGGCCCCGATGTGACATTCACCACGGCTGGTTTTCCTATAATGCGTGCGTAACCCTCTGCCGCAATAGCGCAGGCTTGTTCATGATGTAGATATGTGCATGCAATCCCTCTAGCTTCACCAAAGCTGTCATTGAGATGCATCGCACCTCCACCCGTCACCGAGAAGCTCCTTCTGATGCCGAGCAGTGACAGACGCTGAGCAACGTAGTCAGAGACTTTCATGATTTCTTTGCTCCCGGGATCGCATAGAGAACAGTATCAAAGGAGTTATTCATGTGCTGGCGCATAAAGTAATCATAGGGTATGCCATCAAGAAGGTCAATCAATGCCAGCGGAAGATGCACGACATCCAGGGGGCGGTGGTAAAGGGAGATGGCGAGAACAGCATGAGATCGCTGCAAAAGCTCACGCATGCCTCTCAACGCCGCGAGATCATGCCCCTCAACATCAACCTTGATGAAATTAAAACGCTCGGCAGGCATGATGTTGTCGAGCGATGCGATGGTGATGAAATGAGTTGTTGCGTTGTCAGGATCGCCACCGACACTCACAGTTGCGGCTTCTCCCTCTCCAGCCAGGCTCAAGCAGGTGAATTCATCGCCCGCTCCAATTGGTAAAAGATAAGGATTCAGGCCAGGATACAGGCGAGCGAGGCGTACAAGATTCTTGGTGAGCAGGGAGTAGTTTGCTGGATCAGGTTCAATCAGTACGGCTTTGGCAACGGCAACATGCTGGGCCAGCGCTTCAAGTGTGTCACCGTCATAAGCTCCCACATCGAGAAAAGTGACTGGCCTTTCAGTAGGCAGAGCATCAAGTGAAAGCGGGTTGAAATATTGGTTTTCGGGGGATGTGTAGGAAGAGAAGCCAAGATCATCGCCTGAGCGGAAAGCAAGAATCCGATCAAGTGTTTGTTTGCTCTCGGAATCAGCAAGTATGGAGACAAGTTTCAGGTAGTCCGGATCCTGCTGCCAAGAGGAGAGCGTCCTGGGATTTGAGTCAAGCCAGTAACACCAGCCCAGTTCCTGGTGAAGGTGGGGGTAATAATCCCATGGCCAGACAATGCGACTGAAGCCGTTGGCATCGATGATCGCGGCAAGTTCATCGTATGCATCTGAACAATTGAAGATGCCAACGACAATCGGGCAGTTTCCTCGTAGATCATGAGGAACAGTTTGCCATGTGTAGACAGGAAGCCCATCAACCTCAAGATGAGGGGATTGTTGAGTGGTGACAAAACCGAGAACTATATGGCTATTGAGTTGAAGGGATCGAGCAACCTTACGGGCATGGGAGCCCGCTCCGAAAATCAGCAAATTATCGTCGTTCATAACTTAAATCACCGCCTCCGAGGGAATGCAGGTGGTGAGCACGAAGCAGCGTATGGCTTCCACTTCCCTGGCCAGCATCGCTTGCGTCAACCCTGGATACGTCCCCAGAAACAGCGTGCTGGTCATGATCGCATCCGAGCCCGTCATCTCTCCCACCACGCGCAGCGATTCGGGTCGATCCGCACGCAACTGCACGAAGGCCGGCTGACGCAGCAGATTGCCGCCGAAGAGCATGCGGTTACCGATCAGATTCCGATCCAGCTCCTGAGCCAGCTCCGTACGGCTGAAAGCTGCCCCGGCCTTCACAGCAATCTTGAAACCAAACCAGGAGCAATCGGTGCGGCAGCCACTGCCATCCCAGCTGAAGCCCTGCTCCGGATCCCAGGCGGTGGCATGGGTGGGCAGGGCGAATTCGAGCACGTCCTCATGGGCCGCCAGGCCCCGGCGCAAGGTGTCCCAGTTTTGCTTGCGCGCCTCGATGAACTCCGGCAGCCGGCGCAGTTGCACCCGGCCGATCGCCGCCTGGGGATCGAGCGGTTTGAGGTTGAAGCCCAAGTGGCTGTAGGTGTACTTGTGGTCGTAGCCGGCGGGAAGTTCACCGAGCTGCCAGCCGAAGCGCTTGTTGCAGGTGTTATCGATACCGGAAGGGCACCAGCAGTCTCGGCCCCAATCGCGGAAGCTTTCGGCGATCACCTTGAGCTTCTGGTCGCGCACGATGTTCACCGCGCCTCCCTCGCCCATGGTGAGGTGGTGGGGCGGATAGAAACTCTGGGTACTGATGTCACCCCAGGTGCCGGTCCAGCGGATCACCCGATCGGGGCCCTCATCCAGGCCGGGGCTGTTTTCGGTAAAGCCCAGGCTCTCGGCCAGAGGGCGGGGCATGGAGTAGCTGCAGCCGAGGGCATCGCAGTTGTCTTCCACCAACCACAGGTTGTACTTGCGGCAGCAGGCCAGGGTGACGCTCAGATCGAAGGGATTGCCCAGGGCATGGGCCATCATCACCGCCTTGGTTTTGCCCGGGCTGTAGGCCGCCTCCAGTTGGTCGCAACGGGCATTGCCCGTGATCGGGTCGGCGTCGATGAACACCGGCAGCGCGCCCACCTGCACGATCGGCGCCACCGTGGTGGGGAAGCCCGCCGCCACCGTGATCACCTCATCGCCAGGCTTGATCCGCCGCGCCTCCGGCAGCTTGGGTGAGGTGAGCGCTGAGATCGCTACCAGATTGGCGCTGGAGCCGGAGTTCACCAGCAGGCTGTGGCGCACCCCCAGAAACGCCGCCAGCTCCTGCTGGAAGGCCTCGCCTTCCTTGCCCAGCGTGGAGGAAGGCATCTGCAGATTCAGCATCCCGCGGTGCTCTTGCCCAAGTTCATGCACCTCATCGCCGCTCAACATTTGAATCGGGGATTTCCCTGGCGTCGGTACTCTGTTCAGCACCTTGATCAGCTGTCTTTCCTGGCGCGAAAGGCGGTGCCGATCAGGGCTGCGGTCGCTCCAATTCCGACAATCCCACCGACCTGCTTTCCTTGAAAAATCGCTGTAATGCTGGCTGAACTCACGCCAACGGCCATCAGGATGCCCGCAATCAATCCCAGGTTGGCCCTGAAATTGTCTGCTCCCACGATGCGCCGTTCCAGTTCGTGGCGATGCTCCACTTCACGCTCCACCAAGGCCAGTAGCCGTTCCCCGGCATTGGGAATACTGCGCTCATAAGCCTGTATTTCAGTGGCTGGTGGCAAGACAGTGCTCACTTCGGCCTGCCAGCTCACCATCGTCACTGGTTCCGTCGGGATGCCCCGTGCTGGCGGTTGAGTCGGCCCAGATGGGCCGCTGATAGATCCCTCAGCCATTCAGGAGCTGGCTCAGTGCACGATTCCGATCCGCACGCAAGGCTGCTAGATCAAGGCGAAAACCGCTTGATCGCATCTGGCGACGCCGCGCTCGCCCCAGCATTGGACCTAAGTCCACAATTGCCGCAACTCCGGATGCAAAGCTGGGTTGCTGGAGCTGGAGACGGCGGTAGAGGGCTTGGGTCGGCTCCGATCGTGACAGCTGGAAAGCAGGAGGCATCTGGTTTACGCGGCTACGGAGAAGGTCGAAAGGCGGTTTGTTCCATCATCATGGCGCAAGTAAATGGAAGCAGGCAAGCGGGGCATTGAGCGCAAGGCTAGTTGGGTCCCTCCTTGGGTCGCTGAGAGCTTGCTGGCCCAGGCTTTTCAAGGCCCTGAGCTGCGGACTCTGATTGCAGCGGATCGGGGAGATCGCTGAATGCCCAGCTGCTTCTGCTCAGCGCTGGCAGAAGCTCCGAATCACCTCTATCTCCTTGGCCAGCATCGCCTGGGTGAGACCCGGATACGTCCCCAGAAACAGCGTGGTGTTCATGATCTCGTCTGAACCTTCCAACTCCCCCACCACTCGCAGTGCCTCCGGCCGATCCTGGCGGAGCTGCGCGAAGGCGGGCTGACGCAGCAGGTTGCCGCCAAACAACATGCGGTTGCCGATTTGATGGCGATCCAGCTCCTGAGCCAGCTCGGTGCGGCTGAAGGGCGCATTCGCCTTCACCGCAATCTTGAAACCGAACCAGCTGCAATCTGTGCGGCAACCGGAGTCATCCCAGGAGAAACCGTGCTCCGGATCCCAGCCGGTGGCATGGGTGGGCAGGGCGAACTCGAGCACGTCCCCATGGGCCGCCAGGCCACGGCGCAGGATTTCCCAGTTCTGCTTGCGGGCCTCAATGAACTCCGGCAGCCGCCGCAACTGAACCCGGCCGATCGCGGCTTGGGGATCAAGCGGTTTGAGGTTGTAGCCCAGGTGGCTGTAGGTGTACTTGTGGTCGTAGCCAGCGGGGAGTTCGCCCAGCTGCCACTCGAAGCGCTTGTTGCAGGTGTTATCGATGCCGCTGGGGCACCAACAATCGCGGCCCCAGTCGCGGAAGCTTTCGGCGATCACCTTGAGCTTGGCGTCGCGCACGATGTTCACCGCGCCCCCCTCGCCCATGGTGAGGTGATGGGGCGGGTAGAAGCTCTGGGTGCTCAGGTCGCCCCAGGTGCCGGTCCAGCGGATCACCCGATCGGGGCCTTCATCGAGGCCGGGGCTGTTCTCGCTGAAACCCAGGCTCTCCGCCAGAGGGCGCGGCATCGAGTAACTGCAGCCCAGGGCATCGCAGTTGTCTTCCACCAGCCACAGTTCGTATTTGCGGCAGAAGGCCAGCGTGACGGCCAGATCGAAGGGATTGCCCAGGGCATGGGCCATCATCACGGCCTTCGTTTTTCCCGGGCTGTAGGCCGCCTCCAGTTGATCGCAACGGGCATTGCCGGTGATCGGGTCGGCATCGATGAACACCGGCACCGCGCCCACTTGCACGATCGGCGCCACCGTGGTGGGGAAGCCCGCCGCCACCGTGATCACCTCATCGCCAGGCTTGATCCGCCGCGCCTCCGGCAGCTTGGGTGAGGTGAGCGCGGAGATCGCTACCAGATTGGCGCTGGAGCCGGAGTTCACCAGCAGGCTATGGCGCACCCCGAGAAACGCCGCCAGCTCCTGCTGGAAGGCCTCGCCTTCCTTGCCCAGGGTGAGCCAGAAGTCAAGCGTGCTGGCTACCGCCGCTTCCACTTCATCTTCCGTGAACACGCGGCCGGCGTAGGGGATGGTGCTGCCCTGCTGCCAGGGTTTGCGTTCGGGGTCAGCGGCGGGGCGGAAGCCGGCGTGCACCAGGCGGGAGTACTCGCGGGTGAGGCGGAGGATTTCCTGGCGCAGTGCGGCGGGATCGGTCATGCAGGAGTGGTGGTGGGCGGAGATAGGTTGAAAAAGTCTGGTAATGCAGATTGGCGCTGCGGTCTTGGTTGAGTTACTGAATCTCAGACCCCAATCGGCAACTGGGACTTCACTGGATCAGCCAGCAGGCGTGCCATCCCGGTGGGATCACTGATGTCTAAGCACAGCAATGTTGGCCCAATGAATTCCAGCGTGTAACCATCGCCCTCAACCACCAGATCAGGAATGCCACGCAGCGTGGGATGGCGGAACAGGATGGCACCGGTTTCGGCATCAACCAGGCGCTGCATGCCCTTGAGTTGGCTGGTCAGATGTTGGGAGAGATCCATCGTCCACCTCCACGGCGATTGGTCACAGTGCGCTCATCGGTCGGATACGTCGTCACGACCCGACTGCCATCCTGGCTGAAGATCACGACCCAAGGCCGCTCTTCCCAACAGAACACGCTGCCTTTGCCAGCGGCATGACGCGTGAGATCCAGCATCCTCAGCAGCTTGGGGGCCTGTAAGCCTGCAGATCCGCCAGGCAGCACTCCAGCGCTGGTGTGCCCTGGTGATGGGCGCGATACCAGCCCACAGTGCGGGCAATGGTGGTGGCGTAGTCCCAGCGGGGCTGCCAACCCAGCCGATGATGGGCTTTATCAATCTGCAGATGCAGCAGCCCCGCCTCGTGGGGGGCATTGGGATCGCTCTGATCGAGCCACTCGCCCGGCCAGTGGCTGAGCATGGTGGATACCAGCTCGCCCACAGGGCGGTTGCTCTCCAGCTGGGGGCCGAAATTGAAGGGCTCGCAGGGCGGGTCTGGATCAGTGGCCAACGCTTCCGCAAGGCGCAGGTAGCCACCCAGGGGTTCAAGCACGTGCTGCCAGGGTCTGGTGGCGGCCGGATTACGTACCCCGATCGGATCACCAGCCGCTAGGGCGCGCATCGCATCGGGCACGATCCGATCAGCAGCCCAATCACCACCGCCGATTACATTGCCGGCGCGGGCCGAGGCGATACGCAGAAGGGGTGTTTGGTGGGTGGCCGTGCCGCAGAAGCTATCGCGCCAACTGGCGATGGCGATTTCTGCAGCAGCCTTGCTGGCGCTGTAGGGGTCGTGGCCACCAAGGCGATCGGGCTCGCGGTAGCCATAGGCCCATTCGCGGTTTTGATACACCTTGTCGGTGGTCACCATCACCACCGCGCAGTGATGCTGCAATGGCTTGAGCGCCTCCAGCAGATGGAGAGAGCCCTGCACATTGGTGGCCCAGGTGCCGAGAGGATCGGCGTAACTGCGGCGCACCAGGGGCTGGGCGGCTAGGTGCAGCACCACTTCTGGTTGGCAGATAGCGACCAGCTCCTTGAGAGCGGCCAGCTCGGCCAGGTCGTCTTCTTGATGGTGCCAGGCGTGGGCTTGAGTCGGCCGTTCTGCCGCCAGCTGCCGAAACAGGTTCGGTGCTGGTTCTGGCTCCAGGGCATAGCCCCACACCTGGGCACCGAGCTCCTGCAGCCAGAGCAGCAGCCAGGCGCCCTTGAAGCCCGTGTGGCCCGTGAGCAGAACCCGGCGGCCACACCAAAAGCCTGTATCCAGCATCACCACAGCTTCCAGGGCGCCTGGCCGCTGGTCCAGAGCTCCTCCAGGTGGTGGCGATCGCGAAGGGTGTCCATCGGCTGCCAGAAGCCCTGGTGGTGGTAGGCCGTGAGCTGGCCCTCGGCGGCTAGGCCCCGCAGCGGCTCCTGCTCCCATAGGGTGGCATCGCTGTCGATACGATCGATCACCTCGGGCTCCAGCACAAAGAAGCCGCCGTTGATCCAGGTGCCGTCGCCTTGGGGCTTTTCCTGAAAGCCCTCCACGGCAGCGTCACTACCAATCTGCAGGGATCCAAATCGCCCCGGCGGCTGCACGGCCGTCACCGTGGCCAACCGCCCATGGCTGCGGTGGTGCTTGATCAGGGCCGACACATCCACGTCCGCCACGCCATCGCCATAGGTGAAACAGAAGCTGCCGCCATCAAGGTATTCCCGCACCCGCTTCAGGCGTCCGCCGGTCATGGTGGCTTCACCGGTATCCACGAGGGTGATCTGCCAGGGTTCGGCTTTCTTGTGGTGCACCTCCATCGAATTGAGCTTCATGTGGAAGGTCACATCGCTCATGTGCAGGAAGTAGTTAGCAAAATATTCCTTGATCAAATAGCCTTTATAGCCGCAGCAGATTACAAATTCGTTGATGCCGTGGGCGCTGTAGATCTTAAGGATATGCCAAAGAATAGGCTTGCCGCCGATTTCAATCATCGGCTTTGGCTTTAGGTGGGTTTCTTCGCTGATGCGGGTGCCTAGGCCGCCGGCGAGGATTACGGCTTTCATACAAGCTCTAGAAACTTGGCGATAATTCGTCGAATCTTTTTTTTCGAGCGCATAAAAAGCGTCGGAGGAGTTGAAGGAAGATGCTTAAATTCAAACACCGGCTTGACAGTGCATTCATTCAACCGCCTGGCCTTGCTGGTTGCAACAGCCGAAATCTCGTTAAAAATATTATAATCATCAAGGACGAGCTCTCTTGCACTGATAATAGAATTTATTCGCTTGGAGTATTCATCATTTTGCAACGCCATCGAAATTGTCTCAACTGCATCCGACGCTCTTAGAATATCTATGGGGATATAAGAATTAGCGGGGAAATATTCTTGGATATTAGGGCATCCATAATAAAGTGGCAGCGCAAAACCAAGGTATGAGTCGGCGATTTTTTCGGTC
>NZ_JBSYHW010000072.1:0-11717 GCF_056108345.1 Cyanobium sp. NIVA-CYA 375
TTCTCGACCGTGGCGCCGTGGATGGCGCACAGCAGAGCACCGCCGAGGATGCCGGCCACTCCCATCATGTGGAAGGGATTGAGCGTCCAGTTGTGGAAGCCCTGCAGGAAGAGCAGGAAGCGGAAGATTGCCGCCACACCAAAGGAGGGAGCAAAGAACCAGCTGCTCTGGCCGAGGGGGTACATCAGGAAAACACTGACGAAGACCGCAATCGGGCCAGAAAAGGCGATGGCGTTGTAAGGACGGATTCCCACTAGACGGGCAATCTCGAACTGACGCAGCATGAAGCCGATCAGGGCGAAGGCACCGTGCAGGGCAACAAAGGGCCAGAGGCCACCGAGCTGACACCAGCGCACGAAGTCGCCTTGGGCTTCTGGGCCCCAAAGCAACAGCAAGCTGTGGCCCATGGCATCAGCAGGGGTGCTGACAGCAGCGGTGAGGAAGTTGCAGCCCTCTAGGTAGGAGCTGGCAATGCCGTGGGTGTACCAGGAAGTGACAAAGGTGGTGCCGGTGAGCCAGCCACCCAGAGCCAAATAGGCCGTGGGGAACAGGAGCAGACCAGACCACCCCACAAATACGAAGCGGTCGCGCTTGAGCCAGTCATCGAGGACGTCGAACCATCCCCGTGCTGCTGGCGCGCGCCCTACAGCGATCGTCATGATGATGAAACGGTGCGGGAAACCCGCGGAGGCTGTGGGATTACCGGGTGATCGTAACAACGCTGAAGCGGATCGTGAGACCGGTTGAAACGGGCTGACATGGCTTCCTTTCGCTGGGCTTTCGCAGCGGTTTTCTGACTGTCTTTTGCTTCACTTCTGAGCGCTTGGTCTCGATCCGCCCAGCTCCCCCGCCGACCGGTCAGGATGGCGCCATTCCTTGCTCCAGGTCATGGCCTCCCCCCAGGCTCCTGCCCCCCTGCTTGAGCTGCCGGTGCTGGGCTCACGGCGCCTTTCCAATGTGTTGGTTGCCCTGGTGGTGACCACGGGCGGGATCGGCTTCCTGCTCACCAGTGTCTCCAGTTATCTCGGCATCGATCTGCTGCCGATCGGCCACCCCGCCGAGCTGGCTTGGCTGCCCCAGGGTTTGGTGATGGGGCTCTACGGGCTGGCCGCCATGGCGCTGTGTGCCTACCTCTGGGTTGTGATCGGCATCGACGTTGGCGCCGGTAGCAACCGCTTTGATCGGGTTGCTGGAACAGCCACAATCAGTCGCCGCGGCTTTCGCCAGGCGATCACAGTGGATATCCCTTTACGGGAGATTCAGGCTGTGAAGGTGGAGGTGCGTGATGGCCTTAATCCCCGGCGTCGCCTGGCCCTCAAGGTGCAGGGCAGGCGGGATATGCCCTTGACCAGAGTTGGCGAGCCCATGCCCTTGGCCGATCTGGAGTTGTCTGGCGCCCAGCTTGCCCGCTTTTTGGGCGTGCCGCTGGAGGGAGTTTGATGACAACCAATTGGTGGAGTAGGTGGCTCCTAGGCGGATTGTTGTTGCTAGCGCCCCTTTCTCTGGTTGCCTGTGCGGCAGATGGTGGCAGCAGTCCTATGGGCTGCAGCTCAGCCAGTACCCCCTGTCTTAGCGGCACTGCCACTGTCTCCCTGCAGACTGATAAGGGCGAGGTGCAGCTGCAGCTCGATGGAGCGGCGGCACCACTGACGGCCGGCAATTTTGTTGATCTCGTTAAGCGCGGCGTATACAATGACACCTCCTTTCATCGGGTGGTGCGCGAGCCCGTTCCTTTCGTGGTTCAGGGTGGAGACCCCACCAGTACTGATCCAAAAGTCCCAGCCAGCCAGCACGGCTTGGGCAGTTTCGTGGATCCAGCCACGGGAGTACCCCGTCTGATTCCCCTGGAGATCAAGCGCAGCGACGAAGCAGAGCCTCGCTACGGCGAGCCGGTAACTGCCCCTGGCACTACGCGCCAACTGGCCTTAGCCCACCAACGCGGAGCAGTTGCCATGGCCCGCTCCGCCGATCCCAACTCCGCCAGCGCCCAGTTCTACGTGGCCCTGCAGGCTTTGCCTGAACTGGATGGCCGTTACGCCGTCTTCGGCAGGGTGAGTAAGGGCATGGAGGTGGTCGACCAGATCCGCCAGGGCGACAAGATCGTTAAGGCCACGCTGGTGTCGGGCGGAACTTTGGTGCAGGGCAAGCCTTAGGCGGGTACCCGCTTGCTGGAGGCGGTGACCTTGAGGAAGGCGGTGTTTACGCCCGAAGCCCGCTCCAAAGCCACCTTGCCGGTGCGGGCGATTTCCAGGATGCCGTAGCCCTCCATTACCTGTTCGAGGGCAACGAGCTTGCCAGGGTCGCCCACCACCTCCAGGGTCAGGGCGTCATCGGCTACGTCGACCACATTGGCGCGAAACACTTGCACCAGATCAAGGATGGCGCTGCGGGTTTCGGCAGGGGCCGACACCTTCAGCAGCATCAATTCCCTCTCCACCGCAGGTATGTGGGATAGATCAATCACCCCCAGCACGTTGACCAGCTTGTCGAGCTGCTTTGTCATCTGCTCGAGGGTGTGATCGTCACCTGCGACCACCATGGTGAGCCTGGAAATGCCAGCCTTTTCAGCGGGACCCACCGCCAGGCTTTCAATGTTGAAGCCGCGGCGGGCGAATAGGCCGGAGATGCGGCTGAGGGCACCAGATTCGTCTTCCACCAACACCGAAAGGGTGTGTTTCATCTCCTGAGGGATCCGCGGCGGTGGCTGCATGCCAAGTTACCGTCCTGGCCCAGCAAGGGTCTCGGCGCCTGGCAATTGACCAAGCCATTGAAGTAGGGCGGAGTTAAAGGCGTCGGCATGTTCGTCATGGGGACAGTGGCCACTGCCAGGCAGCACCGTTAGGGGTAGCTCGGGCCGCAGTCGCCGCACCTGCTGGGCCACCTGAACGGGCACCAGTCGGTCGCGCTGCCCCCAGATCAACAGCAGGGGACGGCCCAGTCTGCGCAGCAGGGCTGGGGCAGTGGCCCCGTGGGGACGCAGGGCCATGGCGATGCTCATCGCCCGCAGGGCCCGCACCGCTCCAGGCCGTCGGGCTGGCCTGGCAATCAGCCGGTGCAGGTCCCTGTCGCCGATCACCGCTTCGCTGTAGGCCGACTGAATGCCTAAATCCAGCAGGGGCGAGTGGGCAATCAGGGGCACCAGTAGCTCCAGGGGCAGCAGCCGGCAGAGCAGGGTCACGAGCCAGCGCTGCAGCCGGCGTTGCCAGGGCCGCCGGCGGGGTGGGCTGCCGCTGTCCGCCAGCAGCAAGGTTGGGTCGGGTAGGGGGGCTGCCACGACGGCTCGCACCAGCTGGGGAAAAAACACGGCGCAGCTGAGGGCCACCAGGCCGCCGAGGGAATGGCCTACCAGCACGGCGGGCCCCTGCACCACCTGCTCGAGAAAGGCCTGCAGCTGCCTGGCCCAGAGGCGGTTGTCCAGCCGCAGGCACGGCTGGCTTGAGGCGCCGAAGCCAATTAAATCAATGCCATACACCCGCCAGCCGGCTGCAGCCAGCACCGCAGCGTTGCGGCGCCAGTGGCCGCTGCCGGCGGCGAAGCCATGCACAAGTAGAAGGGCCGGGGCATTTTCTTCCCCCAGCACCCGCCAGTGGCAGCGCTCACCTCGCCAGAGCCAATCGGCGTGTATGCCCCACTCCGCCCCTGAGCTGCAGTCCGCCGCGGGTGGAGGTGCAGGCTGGACTGTTGCAGCCACGGTTGATCTCCTGAGCCAGCACACCGACCCTCACTATTGCGAAGGAAGGGCTCGCCTGTTGCCCGGCGCCGGTTTTTTTAGGCCGGAGTCGCGTCCTTCCCGGGATCTGGGGGTGCTGCTCGCCCGCACGCTGGCGGCCCGCGGCCCCTTGCGGGTGCTCGATGTCATGGCCGGCTGCGGCATCCGGGCCTTGCGCTATGGCCTGGAGGCTGGAGCCGAGGCGGTGTGGGCTAACGACGCTGATCCGGATCGGCTGCCTTTGCTGCATGAAAACCTGGAATCTCTGTCGGGTTTGCGTTGCAGCGCCCTCACTGCCCAGCACCTGCTGGCGGCTTGCCTGCAGCGCCAGGAGCGTTTTGATCTCCTAGATCTGGATGGCTTTGGCTGCCCCACGGCCCTGCTGCCGCTTGCTCTGGAGGCGGTGTCCTTCGGCGGTGTGCTTTACCTAGCCAGCACCGATGGCCGCTCCCCCACCGGCCACGACCGCCCTGCTGCGATTCGGCTGCTGGGGGCGGCGGCCCGGGCCCATCCCGCCAGCTGGGAGCTGGCCCTGCGCCTGCAACTTGGCAGCGTGGCTCGAGCGGCCTGGGCGCTGGGCCGCGGTGTCGAGCCCCTATTTAGCTTCAGTGAGGGGCGCACCTTTCGCAGCGCGGTGCGCCTGCGCCGCAGCAGCGAGCCAGGGGAGGAGCAGCACCTAGGCATGCTGGCCCACTGCCATGGCTGCGGCGATCAGCAGGTGCAGCCATTGATTCGCTTGCGTCAGTGGCAGCCCTGTTATTGCCCTGCCGGCGAGATTGCGCCACTGGCGATCAGCGGTCCTCTCTGGATCGGCCCGCTGCAGGAGCCTGAGCTGCTGGCTGAAATGCAGGCGTTCGCTGAGGTTGATCCAGGGGCAAGTCTCAGTGCGGAGGGGGCTCGCCTGCTTGCCCGTCTGCTTGCTGATGGGGGACTACCGGCCCGCTGCTGGCCGCTGGCGGAAATCGCGCGCCGCCTCAAAGGGGGGCCGCCACCGCTGCTCAGCTTGGTGGCGGCCCTGCGGGCGGGGGGCTGGTCGGCCCAGGTCAGTGGGGTGATGCCAGGTCAGCTGCGCAGCGAGGCAACCTGGGGTGAGATCCTGCAGACCGCCGCTCAGTTGGTTGGAATGGCCACTGGCACTGCTAAATAGGAAAGACTTCCACTCACTTCGCCATGGCTGCTGAAATTTTCGGTACCGCAGCTTTGTTTTGGATACTGATCCCCGTTGGTCTTGCCGGCGGTGCTCTGTTGTTGAAGCTGGCCGACAAAGACTGAGCCCCATAGGCCAGTTAGATCCCCCCTGCCCCCGGCTCGACCCGTCGGACACCTAGGCTCGGGCCCGCTTGAAGGTTGCTAATGCAGGTTTTGGTGGTTGGCGGAACGGGCACCCTGGGCCGGCAAGTTGCCCGCCGTGCCCTCGATGCAGGCCATCAGGTGCGCTGCATGGTGCGCTCCCCCCGTAAGGCCGCTTTCCTGCAGGAATGGGGCTGCGAGCTCACCCGCGGCGACCTGCTCGAGCCGGAAAGCCTCGCCTATGCCCTGGAAGCTCAGGACGCAGTAATAGATGCGGCTACCGCCCGCGCCACGGATTCCGCAAGCGCCTACGACATCGACTGGAAAGGCAACCAGAATTTATTCGCCGCCTGCCAGGCCGCTTCGCTGAAGCGTTTGGTGTTTGTGTCCCTGCTAGATGCGCACCAGCACCGCGACGTGCCCTTGATGGACATCAAGGCCTGCGCCGAAGACTGGCTGATGGCCTCGGATTTTGATTACACAATCCTGCGCGGAGTTGCCTTCATGCAGGGGGTTATCAGTCAGTTTGCGATTCCCGTGCTGGAAAGCCAGACGGTTTGGGTGAGTGGCTCGCCCACCCCAATCGCCTACATGAACACCCAGGACATGGCCCGCTTTGCCGTAGCGGCTCTGGAGCGAGACCAAACCATTCGCCAAGCTTTTCCAGTGGTGGGTCCCCGGGCCTGGACCACCAGCGAAATCACCCAGCTCTGTGAGCGGTTCACGGGTAAAGAAGCCCGCACTTTTCGGGTGCCGCCTGCCTTGCTGGGCTTGATGCGCTCTGTGACCGGCTTCTTTGAGGCCAGCCTCAACGTGGCCGAGCGGCTGGCTTTTGAAGCGGTCACTGGTGGGGGCTCAGCTCTTGATGCACCAATGGAGGCCAGCTACGAGGCCTTCGGGCTAGATCCGGCTGAAACCACCGGCCTGGAGGCCTACCTCAAGGAGTACTACGACACGATCCTGCGCCGCCTGCGCGAGATGGAGACTGACCTCGATAAGGAAGCCAAAAAGAAATTGCCCTTCTAAGCCCTGGCACCAGAGACCGCGACCGCCAGTTCACCTGTACTATTAGTTCGTTGCATGGGAGTGTGAATGTCGGTTGCCCAGATCAAAAATTTGCAGCGCCGCTTGGCCAACCTTGAGGCTGAGGCCACCGAAGAGCTCAATCGGGCCTGCGGCCACGAGCTATGGCAAACCCTGGGCTTCGATGCCTTCGATGGTCTCGATGATGCTGACCGGCGGGCTCGTGCCAACTACTACTACGGCCAGTTGCAGAGCGTGCGGGAGCTCAAGGACGTGCTCGGCTAAGCCGCCCTATCCGCCCCCTGCGCCCCGCCCTGATTTCCCGCCGCCGGCCCGGCCGCCCCGACCAGGTGAGATTTTTTCTATGGCCCGCGAAGGCTTAAGCAGCTGCTCGAGGCGCTGGCTTTCGGCTCCGTCCACCTCGCGCCATTGCCCCGCTGCCAGACCATTGAGCTCGAGCGGGGCAGCTCCGTCCATCAGGTCGATGGCGACCCGCAGCAGCCTCAGGGTGGGCAGGTTTACGGCGGCCGTCATGCGACGCACCTGACGGTTGCGGCCTTCCTGCAGCTCCAGTTGCAGCCAGCTGGTGGGAATGGCGGCCCGCTGACGGATCGGCGGGGTGCGCGCTGGCAGGCCTGGATCGCTGATCGGCTGGGCTCGAGCCGGCAGAGTGCGCTGCCCCTGAATTAAGAGGCCGCTGCGCAGCAGCTCCAAGGCCTCCGGGTGGGCAGCTGCCTCTCCTTCAACCTGCACCAAATAGCGGCGCCAGTGGCCAAAGCGGGGGTCGGTGAGTCGCTGCTGCAGGCGGCCATTGCTGGTGAGTAGCAGCAATCCCTCGCTGTCGGCATCAAGCCTGCCGGCGGCATAAACCTGCGGAATCGGGATGAACTCCGCCAAACAACCCCAGTCGCAGCCGGCTTCTGGCGTGAACTGACTTAAAACCCCGTAGGGCTTATGGAAAAGAAGGGTGGTCAGCGGCCTGAGTTCAGCTGGCTTGACGGGCTTTCCAGAGGTTCACCACACCGATGGAGATCAGCAGCAGCCCCAGATCCAACGAAAGCGGCGGCAAAACCATGGTGAAGCCAAAACGGCACAGGTGAGCCAGACCCTATCGCCTGTCGGGCGGCAATTAAGCTATTTGGAACGATTGAACCTCCAGACAGCGCCCCCGCATGATCGAGACCTCCGGTGTGATTGAAAAAGAACAGGGAAACGGGTTTTACCTGGTGACCCTGGAGCAGCCGGCTGGTCACCAATGTCTCTGCCGGGCGGCAGGCAAGCTGACCAAATTCAGGATCAAGCTGCTGGCTGGCGACAAGGTGCTGGTTGAGATCAGCCCCTACGACCTCACCCGCGGCCGCATCACCTACCGTGAGCGCAATGCGGCTGCCGGTCCCCGTCCCGGCGGCAACCGCCCTGGTGGGCCTAGGAGGCGTTAAGGCGCACCTTTCGGTGCGACGGCTCCGCTGAACACAACCCCTTCTGGGGGTGGACGTCGCTAGGGGGCCAGCCTCAGGCTGGGGCCCCAAGTATGGCTTCAATCGCGGCTTTGAATTCGCTGCGCTGCTTGACGCCCTTAAAGGCCTGTTTCAGCTCCTTGTTGTGGAACAGCTGCACAGTCGGGGTGCCGGTAACACCGGCTTGGCTGGCAATTTCTTGCTCGACCTCGATGTCGATCTCCACGCCTTGGGCAGCTCCGCCCAGCTCATCGAGCACGCGCTTGAGCTGGGGCTTAAGCACGTGGCAGGGACCGCAGGTCGGTGAGGTGTAGACGACCAGCAGGGGCTTGCTGCTGTCGTGATAAAGCTTGCGCAGGGCAAACCCTCCCTTCTGCCAAAGGGCTTCCGCGTCGTAGTTGTCCGCGTCGCTGGTGGCAGTGCTCACCGGTTCGCCGACGGTGGCTGGTTCAATTGGTTCATGGCTCACCGTGACGGCTAGGTCGTGATGGGTGAGCCAGCGCTCAGCGGCCAGGGCTGCCTGGCAACCACTGCCGGCGGCGGTGATGCCCTGACGCCATTCCGCATCGGCCACGTCGCCAGCGGCGTAGACACCGGCAGCGCTGGTTTCGGGGCGGCCTGCCTGGGTGGCCAGGTACCCGTGGCTATCAACCTCCAATTGGCCTCGCACTAGGCGGGTGTTGGGGGTGTGGCCAATGGCGTAAAAGAGGCCCTTCACCGGCAGCTCCTCGCTAGCGCCGCTGCTGGGATCCCTGAGGGTGATTGCTTCGAGCCAGTCGCCACCGCTGGCATCCGCCACTTGGCGGTTCCAATGCACGGTGATGGCGGGGTTGGCGAGCACCCGATCGGCCATGGCGCCACTGGCCCGCAGCTTGTCGCCGCGCACGATCAGGTGCACCTGGCTGCCGTATTTGGTCAGATAAACGGCCTCCTCACAGGCGGAATCGCCTCCACCCACCACGGCCAGTTCGGCTTGACGAAACTGGGGCGTGGCGCCATCGCAGATCGCACAGGCGCTGATGCCCTGGCTCCAGAAGCGCTCCTCACTAGGCAGGCCTAGTCGGTTGGCACTGGCGCCGGTGGCCAGGATCACGGCCTGGGTTTCGATGGTTTGGCCTTCGGCAGTGATGCGGTAGGGGCGCTGGGAGAGGTCGATTGCCGTGGCATCGGCCTCGATCAGGCGGGTGCCCCAGCGCACGGCCTGGGCCTTCATTTTGTCCATCAGCTCCGGCCCCATGATCCCGTCGGGAAAGCCGGGAAAGTTCTCAACGTGGGTGGTGGTCATCAGCTGACCGCCGGGGATGCCACCGTCCTGGAAGCCCGTGATCAGCACGGGGCTGAGGTTGGCCCGGGCGGCATAGATGGCGGCGGTGTAGCCAGCGGGTCCCGAGCCCACGATCACCAAGTTTTCAACTGACAGGCCCGAAACCGTCATGGCTTAAGCGGATCGACTATGAGTTGAGCCTAGGGGGTCGGCGCGGCAGCCTGCTGGAGCGCCCGGGGGAGCCGGGCGGAAAAGTCTTTAGATTTGCTTTAGATTCGAGCGCAATTTGCGCCGGATTTGCATCTCAAATCGGCTCATATTTCCAAGATGCCGTCGCTGGCCTGTCGGATTCCTTGTCCGAGGTTGCGGGGCACCATCAGCACGCTCGCAGCAAGGAGTTCCGGTTGATCTTCCAAGCAGAGCAGCCATTCCCGAAATTCCTCCGTGACCGCAAAGCTTTCTTCGAAATGTTCAAGGGAATCGAGGGTGGCTCGGCGGGCCAAAGCCCAGCTGACAGCAACGGTTAGGCGGCGATTTGCTGCGGCATCCATGCTCACCTCTCCCTTGGGTCCCACCACGCTGCCGGGCCATGGACCACGCCAAGGTATTGGTTGACACAACGTCGCAAATTTGTGCGGAATTCTTGTATCGATGCTGCAGGTTTCACGCAGTTCGCTGCAGAAAACCGGGTAGCTCCGGACCCCCCATGCTGATCACCGCGCCGATGTGTTCTTGAACCGCCTGCAGCGGCATGGATCCGCCCCGGCCGCTATCCGTTGCTTCCGGCACCACGGCGGCTGATCGGGGCCGGATCAGGTAGGGCTCGCTGATCGACCAGCTGCTGGCGTAGCGAATCAGCAGAGGATCAGCCGGGGCAAATACGTAGGACGGCTCCCGCGGCACGGCCTCCAAGGCGGCGCGTTGGCCATCCATGCGCACGGCCCTGGTGATCGCCTGCACGAAGCGGCTGCGGGTGACCACCGTGGTGAGGTAGGCCACTACCCGTAGCCGTGGGGCATCAAAGCCCTCGGCGCACATATCAATACTTACTAGCCAGTCGGCCGTGCCCGTCTGGAAGGCGGCTAGGCGGGCGCTGGCCTCTGGGTCCTGCGAATGCACCAGGTGCACCCGGTCGCCCTCCTCCTCAAGCAGGCCGGTGATGCGTCTGGCGTGGGCGATGTCGCGCGCAATCACTAGGCCGGCGGCCTCGGGGTGGTGGGCCCGTACCCGCTGCAGCCGTTGACGGGCCTTGAGCAGTAGCCGCAGGGCGATGCTGCTGGCATCTCCCAGTTGAATGGCGCGGCGCAAGTTGCGGGCTCGCCAGCTCTCCCGCGCTTCAGCTGAAAGGGGCGAGGTTTCGGTGTCGGCGGAGGCCTGGGGCCTGCCATGGTCGACCCAGCCGTCCTGGAAGCGAAATTCCAAGGGGCGCACATCTCCGGCCAAAATCAACTGGCGGGGTTCCACGCTCAAATCGGGGGCGATGCGTTCGATCACCTGATCTCCCTCGCGCACTTTTACCCGTCGGGCGGCGCAGAAGGCCAGGTTGTCGGCGCGGAAAGGGGTGCCGGTGAGGCCAAGCCGCAGCCGGGCTGGAGCGGTGAGCTGGCTAAATGCGAAGCCCCAGGCCGCCGCTTCCGGTTCATCCGGATCAAGGCCCAGGTGGTGCACTTCATCGGCAATTGCCAGCCATTTCCCCAGGGCTATGCGGGGTAGGGCTGCCTCGAGGGCAAGGCGGTGCCGGGCCGTGCACTGATAACTGAGCAGCAGGCCATCCCAGTTTGAATTTGCTTCGAGGACTGATAGCCCCTGCTCCGGGTCCCACTCCAGCAGGCGCAGGTTGAGGCGCTCCGCAGCGCCCAGCCACTGACGGGCGATTGAGCTCCGGTGGCAGAAGATCAAAAAGCGATCGAGCCGCCCCTCCCGCTGCAGGGTGAGGAAGCTGAGCAGGGCCCCCAGGGTTTTGCCCGCCCCCGGCCCTGCATGGATCAGCACGTCATGGCCACCAGGCTGGTGGTTGAGCAGGCGGGCCCGCAGCAGCTGGATCAGGCGGCTCTGCCACTGCCTGGGCCGCACGGCGGTTGTTGTGGGCGGCGGGATGCCCAGGTCGAAGGAAGGAAATCCCATCACGCCATTGTGGCCAGGGCTGCAAATGGGTGATCTGGCCTATGGGCTTATGGCCCAGCGTGCCTAGTTTCAGTTCAACCTCCGGTTCCCCTGCTGTTTTCCCTATGGCGAACTCCTGCCCCGATCCGGATGCCTGGGCCTGGGCTCCCGCATTGCAGCTTTGGCATCTAAACCGCTGCTGGGCCCTTGAATGCGACATCGATCCGATGATCCTGCGGGCGCGCCAGCTGCGTCACCAGGGCGCCCTGCCGCAGGCCAGCTGCGTTGAACAAGAGCTGCTTCCCCTGTTTTGAGCTCTACCTGGTTTGGATGGGCAACTGCGCACATTTGCCGCAGTTGTGTTGCTCAGCAGCGGCGTCCCATGGAGTGGTGTAACTCAGGGGGATCAGCCCCGGCGTAGCCGGGGCTGACGGCTCGCCTCCCTCAGACATCAGCTGTGGCAATGGGTGGGCCGGTCTGTGACCCTGTTCGGAGAACTACCACCAAACCGAACACAGACCATGACCCTTACCCATAGTGGCGCCTCCGAGCTGGCCCAGCTCATGGAGGGCACCACCGCTGGCGCCCTGATTCCTGAAATCGTGCGCCGGGGCTTCCAGGAACTGCTGGAAGCCGAGGTTTCCGCTGCCATTGGAGCCACGCGCCATGAACGCTGCCCTGATGAGCGGTCCACCCACCGCAACGGCTACCGCCAGCGGCTACTCACCACCCAGGTAGGCGACATCAGTCTGGCCATCCCAAAACTGAGGCAGGGCAGCTTCTTTCCCGACTGGCTCGAGCCACGCCGCCGGGTGGACAAGGCTCTCTACGCCGTGGTGATGGAGGCCTACACCGGCGGCATCTCCACCAG